>DASYLE010000146.1:0-37331 GCA_036009745.1 Luteibacter sp.
GACGCCGTAGAGGCCATCGCCGATCGGCTGGGTGGCCTTCAGCGCCAGCTTGATCACTTCGGCCGGCGCATCGCGCACCGGGATGGTCTTGAAGCCGCCGGACTTCGCCGTGCCCTTGGCGCCGTGGTTGTAGATCTGCCAGTGGCCGCGCGACATGAAATATTGACAGGCATACAGCGGCTCATGGTTGAGCACGCCGACACGCCAGTCGAATTCGGTGTAGACGAATTCCTGGGCGATCACCAGGGCGCTGTGCTGGAAGAGCCCCGCCGCGGCTTTTTCCAGCGCCTCGGGCGTTTCCACCTTGACCACGCCGCGCGAAAACGAGCCGTCCGGGATCTTCAGCACGATCGGCAGGCCAAGCCGTTCCGGCAGGTCCTTCAATCGCTTCGGATCGTCGCGATAAAGGATTTCGGTGCGTGGTGTAGCCAGCTTGCGCGAGACCATCAGGTCGTTGAGGAAGATCTTGTTCGTGCAACGCAGGATCGAGGTCGGATCGTCCATCACCACCATGCCTTCCTTCTCCGCGCGATGGGCGAAGCGGTAGGTGTGGTTGTCGCTGGCGGTGGTTTCACGGATGAACAGGCCGTCGTACTCGGCCAGCCGCTGGTAATCGTTCTTGCCGATCGGGTCGACCTCGATGCCGAGATCCTTGCCGGCCTCGATGAACGACTTCAGCGCCTTCTTGTTCGACGGCGGCATCTGCTCGTTCGGATCGACCAGCATGGCGATGTCGTAACGGAACCGGCGCCGCGCGCGCGGCTTGCGCCAGAGCTTCTTGGAGAACTTGTCCAGCGCCTGGGCGAAGGCATCTTCCTGGGCATCGTCCAGGGTGTGCAGGCCAACCGGCTTGATCGCGCTGACCTGCCAGACGCGGTCGCGCTCGAACTCGATGCGCATCAGCGGGCAGGGGAAACTCTCGAACAGCTGCCTCGCAAGATCTTGCAGGTCCGGATAGGCGGTCTCGCCGAAATAGACCAGAACGCCGAAATCGGTGGTATCGCGGCCACCGGCAGGCAGGAAGTTCGACAGCTTCTGGTTGAGGTCGTCGATGTCCAGGCCGTACAGCGAGCGCCGGCGCAGGTCGTTCACCGTGCGCACGGAAGGGATCACGCGATGGCCACGTGCCTCGGCGAGCAGGGAGACGTAATAACCGGTGCCCAGGTACTTGTAGCTGCGGCACAGGTTAATGACGTGGGTGCGTTCGTCGTCGCCGCCGACCGGCTCGCGCAGATAGTCCATGGCGGATACGACGTCGGTGGATGGGTAGTACGAGCCCCAGTCGGAGGCTTTTTCCACGACGATGACGAGCCGGCTCATGACACCTCAGGGTTGGACGACTGCGCTTCTCCACCGCTCGTGGAGTCCGGCGCGTCGCAAGGCTCGCAGTTTGGCCGTGTGCAAGGCCACAGACAAGGGCAAGCGCTGAAGCGTGAATAAACGTTCAGCAAAAAAATCCGTTGCCCCGCTACCCCGCCGGGACTAGAGTGCGCGCGGCCTCTGTTCCCTTTTCGTTTTCCCCTTCCCCCCTCGTGCTGGAACCGTAAAGCATGCGCCCACCTCCGGTGACCGCCTCGGTGCGCGTCCGTCGCGCCGAAGTCAGTGACCTGGACGACCTTGTCGCCCTTGAAGAACACAGTTTCGCCCTCGACCGCCTGAGTCGGGCGCAGTATCGCCGCCACCTCGACAGCGAGACGGCCCAGGTCCTGGTGGCCAGCGCCAACCATCGCCGCTTCCTCGGCACCGCCGTGGTGTTCTTCCGCCGGGGCACGCACGTGGCACGCCTGTATTCGATCGCGACCAAGCCCGAGGCCCAGGGCAAAGGCGTGGGCTCGGCCCTGATCGCCGCCGCCGAAGAGGCCGCGCGCCAGCGCCGCAACCACACGCTGCGCCTGGAAGTACGCACCGACAACCAGGCCGCGATAAGCCTGTACGAACGCCTCGGCTACGAGCGCATCGGCGAATACGCGAAGTATTACCAGGATGGCGCGGACGCACTGCGCTACGAGAAGCGCCTGAACTGAGCCCCTTTGAAGCGGCGCTATACTGCCGGCCACCTTCGAAGGAACCTCCCAGCGCATGCGCCGATCGATCCTACGCCTCTCGCTCCTGCTGGCCGTGCTCGCCCTGAGTGCCTGCGGCAACAAGGGTCCACTGGTGCCCGCGCCGCCGAAGCCGAACGCGCCCAAGCCGACCCAGCCACCGCCGCCGGTGCCCAGCACCACGTCGGCGACGCCGTTCCAGAGCCAGATGAACTGACCGTGGGCCTGCGCTTCACCAAGATGCACGGCATCGGCAACGATTTCGTCGTGGTCGACTGGCGGCGCGCCAAGCCCCTGCTGGACACCGCCGCCATCGCGGCGATCGCCGACCGGCATACCGGCGTCGGCTTCGACCAGCTGCTCAGTATCGAGCCGGCGCGCGATGCCTCCTGCGCTTTTTATTACGGCATCTGGAATACCGATGGCTCGCCCGCCGGCCAATGCGGCAATGGCGTGCGCTGCGTCGCCGCCTGGCTGTATCGCGACGGCGTGCTGGCGCTGGACCAGGATGTGCGCCTGGAAAGCCCCTCCGGACCGGTCACGGTACGCGTGGTCGCCGCGGATCGGGTGATGGTCGACATGGGCGAGCCGGACTTCCATCCGGCGCGGATCCCGTTCGAGGCCGCCGCGATGGCGGACCATTACACCCTCGATGTCGATGGCGAGCCGGTCTCGATCGGCGCGGTGTCGATGGGCAACCCGCATGCCGTGGTCGAGGCGCAGGACCTGCGCGACCCCGCGCTTTCCCGGCTGGGCCCGGCGGTTACCGCCCATCCGCGGTTTCCCGCAGGCGTGAACACGGGCTTCGTCCACCGCCTGACCGACGACACCGTCGAGCTGCGGGTGCACGAACGCGGCGTCGGCTGGACCCGCGCCTGCGGCTCCGGTGCCTGCGCGGCGGCCGCCGTGCTCCAGCGGCGCGGCCAGCTCGGCCCGCGAGTCAAGGTCGGCCTGCCCGGCGGCCAGCTGGTCATCGACTGGCAGGGTCCCGGCCACACGCTGTGGATGACGGGCCCGGCGGCCTTCGTCTTCGAGGGCGAACTGGACCGTGATTGAACACTTGGGCCTGACGACGCACACTCGGGCCAACACCCGACGGATTCCAGGCGCATGACCGACACCACACTCGACGATGGCATCAAGGCGGGAACGGTGGCGGCCTATCTGCGTCGTCACCCGGAATTCCTCACCGACTACCCCGAGCTGGCCACCACCCTGGTCCTGCCGCGCGAGCAGGGCCCGGCCGCGTCGCTGGCGGTGTACCAGTTGCAGAACCTGCGCGACAAGAACAGCGAACTGGAACGCCGACTCGCCGAACTGGTCGAGATCGCCGGCGGGAACGAGACCCTGATGCGTCGCGTCCATGCGCTGACCCTCGCCCTGCTGAGCGCCGATACGGTCGATGCCACGGTACGTGGCGTGGTCGAGCGGCTCGGCCAGGATTTCCACAGCGAAAGCGTGCGCCTGATGTTCTACGGCGACCAGCAAGGCCTGCCCGACGAGGCCTGGCTGCTGCGCGAGAGCCGCGGGCTGGCCGGCTTGCCGGAATTCGCCGAGTTCCTCGCCCAGCAGGAACCGCTGTCCGGCCGCCTGGCCGGACCGAAGCTGCACCGCCTGTTCGGCGACGACGCCGGGCAGATCCGTTCCGCCGCGCTGATGCGCCTGGGCGACGAAGGCCTGCTGGCGATCGGCAGCGGCGACCCGGACCGGTTCCAGCCGGGCATGGGCACGCTGTTCCTGAAGATGATCTCGGCAACCATCAGTTCCGCGCTGGGACGCGCCCGCGGCAAGGCTGCGTGAACCCGGCGCTTGCCGTCGAGGACTTCCTGCGGCACTTCGCCGCCGAACGCGCGCCGTCGCCGCACACCTTGTCCGCTTACCGGCGCGACCTGGAAAAACTGCTGCGCCAGATGGAAGCCTTCGGCATCGCCGGCTTCGATGCGCTCACGCCCGATCGCCTGCGTGGCATCGTCGCCAGGGAACATCGTGGCGGACTGGGCCCGAGCAGCCTGCAACGCTGGCTCTCATCGTGCCGCGCGCTATTCCGCTACCTGACCCGCGAAGGCCGGCTCGATCACGATCCCGCCGCGGGCGTGCGCGGCCCGAAGGTCCGCCGCAAGCTGCCGCAGGTGCTGGACACCGACGAGGCGGCGGCGCTGGTGGAAACCGATAGCGGCGGCTCGCTGGCCACGCGCGACCGGGCAATGCTCGAACTGTTCTATTCCAGCGGCCTGCGCCTGTCCGAACTGATCGGCCTGCGCTGGATCGACCTCGATCTCGAGGACGGCAGCGTTCGCGTGCTCGGCAAGGGCAACAAGACCCGCGTGGTGCCGGTCGGCCGGCACGCGGTGGCGGCGCTGCGCGCGCTGGCTGCCGAAGGTGAGGCGCGGCCTGAGTCGCCGGTATTCAAAGGCCGCAATAACTCAGCCCTGGGCGCGCGCGCTGTGCAGGCGCGGATGAAAACCCTGGCCATGCAGCAAGGCATTGCCAAGCGCATCCATCCGCACTTGCTCCGGCACACCTTCGCCAGCCATATGCTCGAATCGTCCGGCGACCTGCGCGCAGTGCAGGAGTTGCTCGGACATGCCGACATCGCTACCACACAGATTTACACCCACCTGGATTTCCAGCATCTCGCCCGGGTCTACGACGCGGCGCACCCGCGGGCCAAGCGGCGCAGCTGATTCACTCCTGTTCGTCGTCGTCCACCGCATCCGGTTCCGGATCGGCGTCGCGTTGCGGGCGATAACTGCCCGGCTCTTCGATTTCGCTTTCGGGACGCTGCTTGCCAGGTTCGGCAAAGGGCGGTTGCGGATTCTGTGGATTGACAGGCATGCCATGCTCCGGTCGATGGGGGAGAGCAAAGCCTCGGTCCCCCGCGGTGAATCCGGCGCGATGGAAGGGTGAGAACGGCACGCTCCCGAGCTTTTTTCCGACGCGACCGATATGCTTCGCACCTTAAGCGATGGTCACCACTGCCGTCGCATTCCGTTTTTCTGTGGTCCACGTGACTGGCAGGATGATGATTTTGTGAGGTTTGTACGCGGAAGTCTGGCTCGCGGCGGCATCGTCGGCGCGGCGACGGCGCTCGGACAGTTGCTGTCGGTCGCACTGTGGACTCCCGTCGTCGGCACGCACATGGTGTGGTTTCCCGGGGCGATCCTGCTGGCGGCGCTGCTCGCCGCGCCGAAGGCGCAGTGGCCGGCCTGTATCGTCGGCCAACTGATCGGCATCGTGGTGACCGGGCTGGCGTTCGGCCTGCACCCGGTCGACATGCTGACCGTGGTCACGCTGCCGGCCCTGCTTACCGTCGCGGTCGCCTGGGCGTTGCTACGCTGGCGCGCGCTCGGCCGTCCGCTCGACGAATTTCGCCAGCTCTGGTGGTTCCTGTTCGCCATCCTCGTGCTGTCCGCGCTCGGCGCCGCGCTGGTGGCCTGGACGTCCGGATTTACCCGGCTCAACCGCGATGTCCTCGGCGCCTGGTCGAACATCGCCCTCGCCCATGCCCTGGCCGATGTCGTCTGCGTACCGCTATACCTCAGCATCGCCTGGCGCCCGGACGATGCCGTCCGTTACACCTGGCGCCGCTGCAAGGCGTGGTTCGGCGTTGCCGCGCTGATCGTGGTGGGCATGGCCTGGTGGTGGCTGTCGCCGCTGCCCGGCGTGCAGCCGGTGCTGCTGCTCGCGCCCGTACCCTTGCTGCTGTGGTCGACGTATCGCTATGGCGTCCTCGGCGCCTGCGTATCCATGTTCCTGGTCACCGTGGCCGCGGCCTGGTGCAGCCTGCACCAGCACGGCCCATTCCTGCAGTCCACGGCGGCGCTCACCACGCTGTCGGTACAGGCCTGGGCGCTCGCCCTGACCGTTGCCGCCCTGATCCTCGCCGTATCTTCCGAGCAGCGCCGGGCGATCCGTCGCGCACTGGCTTCCAGCCACAACGAAATCCGTGAACTCGCCGGTCGCCTGATCGTGGCCCGCGAACACGAGCGCGTACGTATCGCCGGCGACCTGCAGGACGATATCGACCAGCAGGTAGCGATGATTTCCTCGCGACTGGACACGGTGCGGCGTCGCCTCGCGCACGGTGACCGGGCGGACCTGGACATGGTCCATGAACTGGTCGCCATGCTCTCGGAGGACATCCGCCGGGTCTCGCACGAACTGCATCCCAGCCGGCTCGGGCATACCGGGCTGCATGAGGCGTTGCGCTCGCTTTGCGAATCGCAACAACGCCAGGGCAACGTGCATATCGAGCTCGACCTGCCCAAGCAGATCGACGACTACCGCGACCAGGTCGCCCAGGCGCTGTTCTTCACCACGCGCGAAGCGCTGGACAACGCCGCCACCCGCGCCTCGACCGCGCGCATCGATATCCGGCTCCTGCGCAACTTCGACGATGTCGTGCTCGGTATCGACGACGACGGCGCGCACTGGGATCCGAAGGCGCAATCCACGCTCGGCCTCGGCCTGCTCGGCATGGCCGAACAGGCACGCCTGCTCGGCGGCGAACTGACGATCGAATCCGCACCGGGCAAGGGCTGCCGCGTGCGCCTGCGGCTGCCGCTCGGCGGCTTTTAGCGAAACAGCTCCCTGCGCGCCGGATCATCGAACCAGGCTTCCACGAAATCGATGAATACCCGCGTCCGCAGCGGCACATGCCGATGCCCGGGGTAAAGCGCGTACATGCTTTCCCCTGCCGGAAATTACCTCTTATTACCGAACAGTGAAGGAGCAAACCATGAAGATCCTGCTTGTAGGAGCCAGCGGCACCATCGGTCGCGCGATCGCCGCGGAATTGTCATCCCGCCACGACATCGTCCGCGCCGGGCGCCACGGCGGCGATGCCACCGTCGACCTGACCGACGAGGCCAGCATCCTGGCCCTGTTCCGCCAGGTTGGAACGGTCGACGCGGTGATCGCTGCCGCTGGCAACGTGACCTTTGCGCCGCTGGCGGCACTGACCGCGGCGGATTTCGCGACCGGACTGAATGACAAGCTGATGGGCCAGGTGAATCTGGCCCGTCATGCCGTCGCCAACCTGAACGACGGCGGCTCGATCACCCTGATTGGCGGCATCGTCGCCGAGCAGCCCATCGTCAATGGCGCCTCGGCCAGCCTGGTCAATGCCGGACTGGAAGGCTTCGTGCGCGGCGCGGCGATCGAGTTGCCGCGCGGCATCCGCATCAACCTGGTCAGCCCCAACGTCCTGGTCGAGTCGATGGACATCTATGGCCCGTTCTTCCGTGGCTTCGAACCGGTACCGGCCTCACGCGTCGGCCTGGCCTTCAGCCGCAGCGTCGAAGGCGCGCAGACGGGGCAGATCTATCGGGTGCATTAGCGATGACGCAACACCGCCGCTGCCAGCCGTAACGGCAGGCGCGGCTGCAAGGCAACCAGCAGGCTGGCCGGGGCGAGCAGCAGCCAGAATGCCGGCGTCCAGCCCCATTGCTCGCTATGCGCCGGGAGCGGCGTAAAGGCGAGCAGGACGGCGCCGGCGAATAGCCAGGCCAGGGCGAACAGGGCGCGCAGGCGGCGCGGCGAGAACATCGGGTCGGTACGAGTCATGGGTGTTACCTCCGTAGGGGCAAGTTACGGCGCCCGGGTCTCAGCAATCGCGACTTGGGTGACGGGCGCCCGTTACAATGGTTCGCTGGCCGTATCCATGCGGCGCAACGAAACCACCAGGAGCCTTCATGAGCGCAGCCGCGCACCGATTTGCCGTGTTCGGTCACCCGATCGGCCACACGCTTTCGCCCGAAATCCACCATGCCTTCGCCGCGCAGCTCGGCATCGCGCTCAGCTACGAAGCCATCGACGCCGCACCGGACGATTTTTCCGCCGCCGTCCGCCGCTTCTTCGCCGAAGGTGGCCTTGGTGCCAATGTCACCCTGCCGCACAAGGGTGCCGCGTTCGCGCTGGCCGACGAAACCACCGAGACCGCACGCCGCGCCGGCACCGCCAATGTGTTGACCCCACTGGTCGGCGGGCGCCTTGAAGCGCACAACACCGACGGCGACGGCATGGTCCGCGACCTCACCGAGCGTCATCAGGTCGACCTGCGCGGCCA
Organism: Luteibacter sp.; assembly: GCA_036009745.1. Taxonomy (GTDB): domain Bacteria; phylum Pseudomonadota; class Gammaproteobacteria; order Xanthomonadales; family Rhodanobacteraceae; genus Luteibacter. The sequence continues at coordinate 8,110 of DASYLE010000146.1, forward strand.
TACCGCCCTCTTGCTCGGCGCCGGTGGCGCGGCGCACGGCGTGGCCTCGGCCCTGCTCGACGCCGGCGTCGAAACCCTGACCATCGTCAACCGCACACCCGAGCGCGCCGATGCGATCGCCGACGCCATCGGCGATCCGGCGCGCGCCCATACACGCTACTGGGAAGATCTCGGCACGATCGGCAGCTACGACCTGATCGTCAATTCGACCTCGGCCGGCGTGCTCGGCAGCGATCTCGACCTGCCGGTATCGATCATCGGTGCCCGCGCGCTCTGCTACGACCTCAGCTACGGCAAGGCCGCCGCCGGCTTCGTCGGCTGGTCGCGCGCGGCCGGCGCACTCTATGCCTTCGATGGTCTTGGCATGCTGATCGAAACCGCCGCCGACGCCTTCGAACGCTGGCACGGCACACGCCCGGATACCGACCCGGTCTACGCCATGCTGCGCGAACGCTACGGCTGATGAGCCTCGCCTGCCGCGCGGGTTGCGGTGCGTGCTGTATCGCCCCATCGATCAGCACGCCCATCCCCGGCATGCCGAACGGCAAACCCGCCGGCGTCCGCTGCATCCAGCTCACCACCGACAACCGCTGCGCGATCTTCGGCCGCCCCGAGCGGCCGAAGGTGTGCGCAAGCCTGCGCCCGGAGCCGGAAATGTGCGGCGCGGACAGCGTGCATGCGATGGCTTATCTCGATCGTCTCGAGCGTGTGACCGCGGCGGCTTGACCGAGGTCAGCGGGTGGCGACAACGACCGCCCGGGCGTAGCCCATCATGGTGCTGGCCGGCCTGACGAATCTTGCGTCACTGAAACCGGCGGCGGTGAGCCGGCCGAGGACGTCGTCGCCGTAGTTACGCATGCAGAGGACGTTACGGGCAGGCGCGTAGGGATCGCCGTGGTATTCGGGTTCGAGCAGGTGGACCAGTTCGCCGTCGCGCACGGCGACGCGCTCCAGGGTGGTGGCGAGACCGCAGAACGGCACGGTGAAGACGAAGCTTCCGCCCGGTTTCAACACGCGTCGTACCTCGGCGAAGCCGGCATGGTCGTCAAGGACATGTTCGAAGACTTCGGTCGAGGTGCACAGGTCGAAGCTGTCGTTGGCGAAGGTCAGCCGCTGCACGTCTTCGCAACGGACGCCATCGCTGAAGCTACCGGGCTCGACGCCGGGCAGGTACTCGCTGGTTGTCAGCGACGCGCAGCGGCCTGTCAGCCAGTCGACCAGCGCGCCCCGCGAAGACAATTCGTAAACCGATGCCGAGGCCAGCTCGGGAACCCCGGCGCGGATGACCCCGACGATCGACTGGGTGATGGGCGTGGCGGCACAGGCCAGGCAGCGGATGCCGATCTCGTCCCGGGCCAGGCGGATCTGCAAGCGTCCGTCGCAGACCGGACATGGCCAGCGGCCGAGCTTCAGGCTACCGAGCCGCATCATGCGGCTGGCCTGACGCACCCTTGTCAATAACCTCATTTTTCCCTTGGCTCCTGTTTGACTGGCCCCGTTCTCCAAACGGGGCGGCGAGACACCCTACATCGAAGTACCCGGGCCGAACAGGTCCTTGCCCACGCGAGCCACACAGCTGAAATACAAGCCCGTTACCGTGGGTGGTCCGCTGGGGGCGGGTCGACCGTCGCCGACCCTGGTAGCGGAACGTTTTACGTAGCAGGTGTCATGCGCCAACTCTTTTCCAACACGTCCCACCGGCGTGGACTGATCCTGGTTCCGGCCGTCGCCATCGTACTGCTGGCCGGCGCGGTGTATTTCTTCCTCCATTCGCAGGGGCGTCAGTCGGCCGATGGCGAAGCCGCCTCCGTGGCGGATATCGCCCCCGCCGAAGCCGCTTCCACCGGCGGTCCGGCCGACATCCTGCTCGGCCTGGCGCGCACCGCGATCAAGGAAGACCGGCTGGTCGCGCCGGCCGGTGCCAATGCCTACGAGTTCTACCTCAGCGTGCTCCAGCTCGACCCGCAGAACCAGGTCGCGATGGATGCCTTGCGCGAGACGTTTCCGTTCGCCTCGGCAACGGTCGAGCGTTCGATCAACCAGAAGGAACTGGACGAGGCGCAACGTGAGATCGCCCTGCTGCGCGAGTTCGACGGGACCAACTACACCCTGGTGATCCTCGGCGCCAAGCTCGACGCCCAGCGCCAGATCGTCATCCGCGAGGATGAGCGGATCGCCGCGTCCATGCAGTCTGCCGATGCGCGCGCCAAGCCAGCCGCCGATGCGCCGCCGGCCGATATCGTGCGCGCTCCCGCGTCCGTGCAGCCGCCAGCACCCGTGCCGCATGCGACCGCGCCAGTCCATGTGACCGCGGCGATCAAGCCGCCGACCGCCAGCGCGGCCCCGTCTCCGGCAACCGACCCGGTATTGCTCCACCAGGTGGCACCGTATTACCCGGAACAAGCGCGGAGCACACGCCGGCAGGGTTGGGTCGATGTCGCCTTCGTGGTGGAGACGGACGGCAAGGTCAGCCACGTCGCCGTCGCCGACGCCGATCCGAAGTATCTGTTCGACCGCGCCGCGACGACAGCGGTACAGCATTGGGAGTTCAGTCCCGCCACGCGCGACGGCGAGCCGGTCGCGATCGCCCAGCGCCGACGCATTCAGTTCACGCTCTGACGGTTCACGCATAATCGGCCGGCCATCCACGCAAGGAGCCGCGCCATGTCCCGTTTGTCCGCCCTCGTTCTCGGCATCGCCGTCGCCGGTGCCTCGTTGTCCGGCTGCCAGGCCACCGCACCGGTCGCCAGCCAGCCCAAGCCGGTCGCCGGCTTCGTGACCGACATGGCCGCGTTCGATGCCTTCATCGCCACCCACCCGACCGCCGAGCAGTTCAAGGCGGCCTATCCGGACGTGCTGCTGGTGACGCCGGGGATGATGACCACGCGCGAGATGCGCAATAACAACAGCCGGTACTACGGCAAGTTCGACGACGCGGGGCGGATTACGGGCGGCAGCTTCATGTAGCGCGAGCGCACCCTTGTGGGAGCGAACCCTGTTCGCGAGCCCTTTGGGGCCGGGCCTTTCCAGAACTGGCGACCGGGAGAGTCACGGCCCAAAGGACTCGCGAACAGGGTTCGCTCCCACAGTTCTTTTACGGCTCGGCGAGGTAGGTGTCCTTGAGGCGCACGTAATTCGCCGCCGAGTAATACAGCGCCTCGACCTGGGCATCACTCAACACCCGCACCATCCTCGCCGGATTGCCCAGCCATAGCTCGCGCTCGCCGACGACCTTGCCCGGTGGGATCACCGAGCCGGCGCCGACGAAACCATGCTTCTTCACCGTGGCGCCGTCCAGCACGGTCGCATGCATGCCGATCAGGCAGGCGTCCTCGATGGTGCAGGCATGGACCACGGCGCCGTGGCCGATGGTGACGTCCGCGCCGATCAGGGTCGGGAAACCGCCGGGCGTATACGGGCCGTCGTGGGTGACGTGGATGACGGCGCCGTCCTGCACATTGCTGCGCGCGCCGATACGGATGAAGTGGACATCGCCGCGGGCGACCGCGCCGGGCCAGATCGAGGCGTCGTCCGCCAGTTCGACATCGCCGATGACGGTCGCCGCGGGATCCACATAGACGCGGGCACCCAGGCGGGGGACGATGCCCCTGAAGCTGCGAAGGTTGTTCATCGGGGCATTGTAGTGCGCGATGCCGCCCCCGCTTGATTTGCTTCCCGGCTGGCACCAACCTTGCGGCACAAGGAGACCCACCATGGACAGCAATCCGCTGCTCGCCGCCACCGACCTGCCCGCCTTCTCGCAGATCCGTCCCGAACATGTCGAACCGGCGGTCGACGAGCTGATCGCCGAACAGCGCGCCGCCATCGACCAGCTCACCGCCGCGGATGCCCCGCGCGATTTCGCCAGCGTGATGCTCGCCCAGGAGCGGATCGACCAGCGCCTGTCGCGGGCCTGGGCCCCGGTCGGCCACCTGCATTCGGTCGCCGATACCGAGCCGCTGCGCGAGGCCTATGGCAACGCCGAGGAGAAGCTCACCGACCACAGCATCGAGCTGGGCCAGAACCGCGCGCTCTACGCCGCCGTCCAGGCCGTTGCCGACCGTCCCGACTTCGCTGGCCTGCCACGCGCCGAGCGCGCCGCGGTCGAGCATGCTCTGCAGGATTTCCGCCTCTCCGGCGTAGCCCTCGAAGAGCCGGCACGCTCGCGCTTCCGCGCCATCGGCGTCGAACTCAGCAAGCTCACCACCGACTTCTCCAACGCCGTTCTCGATGCCACCGAGGCCTGGCAGCAGCACGTCACCGACGACCGCGACCTGGCCGGCATTCCCGCCTCGGGCCGTGCGGTGTTGCGCCAGTACGCCAAGGACCTGGACCTGGAGGGTTACCTGGTCACGCTCAAGCAGCCGAGCGTGCAGGCGGTGCTGACCTATGCGGAGAACCGCGAGCTCCGCGAGCGCGTGTACTGGGCCTACCAGACCCGCGCCTCCGACCAGGGCCCGCAGGCCGGCAAGTTCGATAACAGCGAGCGCATCGAGAAGATCATGGCGCTGCGCCACGAAGCCGCGCAGCTGCTCGGTTTCGCCAACGCCGCCGAGGAATCGCTGGCGACCAAGATGGCCGCCTCGCCGCAGGTCGTGCTCGATTTCCTGCATGACCTGGCCGCGCGCGCGAAACCGGTCGCGCAGGCCGAACTGAAGGAACTGCGCCAGTTCGCCGTCGACGAGCTGAAGCTGGAGAACCTCGAGCCCTGGGACATCGGCTTCGTCGCCGAAAAGCTGCGCCAGCTGCGTTTCACCCTCGACGAGGAGCAGCTCAAGCCGTACTTCCCGCTGCCGGCGGTCATCGATGGCCTGTTCACCGTGACCGGCCAGCTCTATGGCATTTCGCTGCGCCTGCGCGACGATGTCGATGTCTGGTCGCCCGACGTCCGCTACTACGATGTGCTCGATGCGGACGGCCACGTCTTCGCCGGCGCCTACTTCGATCTCTACGCACGCACGGGCAAGCGCGGTGGCGCCTGGATGGATGTCTGCCAGGCGCGTTTCCGCGACGGCGACAGCGTGCAGTTGCCGGTGGCCTTCCTGACCTGCAACTTCGCCCCGCCGACCGAGAACGCACCGGCCCTGCTCACCCACGACGATGTGCTCACCCTGTTCCACGAGTTCGGTCACGGCCTGCACCACCTGTTGACGATGATCGACCTGCCGTCGATCGGCGGCATCGACGGGGTGGAATGGGATGCGGTGGAACTGCCCAGCCAGTTCATGGAGAACTTCGGCTGGGATCGCCCGGCGCTGAACCTGTTCGCGAAACATTACGAGACCGGCGAGCCGCTGCCGGACGAACTGTACGAGCGCATGCTCGCGGCCCGGCATTTCCATGCCGGCCTGTTCCTGGTCCGCCAGCTCGAGTTCGCCCTGTTCGATTTCCTGCTGCACCTGGAATACGACCCGGCGCGGGGGGCGCGCACGCTGGAGGTGCTGGAAAAGGTGCGCCTGGCCGTCGCCGTCCTGCATCCGCCGGCCTGGCAGCGTTTCCCGCATGCCTTCAGTCACATCTTCGCGGGCGGCTATTCGGCCGGCTATTACAGCTACCTGTGGGCCGAGGTGTTGTCGGCCGATGCTTATGGGGTATTCGAGGAAGCCGGTGGGATCGACCGCGCCAGCGGCGACCGTTTCCGCCGCGAAGTGCTGTCGGTCGGCGCGTCGCGCCCGGCGCTGGAGTCCTTCGTCGCCTTCCGCGGCCGCGAGCCGACGCCGGATGCCCTGCTCCGTAGTTACGGGCTCGGCGCCTGATCCCGCGGGAATGGGCTCGCAAGAGCCCGTTCCCTTACAATGCGCCGATGAAAATCGCGTCCTGGAACGTCAACTCCCTCAAGGTCCGCCTGCCCCACCTGCAGCAGTGGCTGGGCGATGCCGTGCCCGACATCGTCGCCCTGCAGGAAACCAAGCTGGAAGACGCCAAATTCCCGGTCGACGAGATCGCCGCGCTCGGTTACCGCAGCGTGTTCTCCGGGCAGAAAACCTATAACGGCGTCGCCCTGCTGGCACGCAATGAGATCGCCGATGTCGTCACCGATATCCCGGGACTGGACGACCCGCAGCGGCGCATCCTGGCTGCGACCATCGATGGCGTGCGCGTGGTCAACCTTTACGTGGTCAACGGCAAGGCCGTCGGCGACGAGAAGTACACCTACAAGCTGAACTGGCTGGCCCGCGTCCGCGACTTCCTCGAGGGCGAGCTGGCGCGCTATCCGAAACTGGTGGTGATGGGCGATTTCAACATCTGCCCGGACGACCGCGACGTCTACGATCCGGTCGCCTGGGGCGAGGACATCCTGTGCTCGCCGCCGGAGCGCGCCGGCCTTGCCGCGATCGCCGCCCTGGGCCTTTCCGACAGCTTCCGCCTGTTCGAAAACGACGCCGGCCATTTCAGCTGGTGGGACTACCGTCAGGCGGCCTTCCGGCGCAACATGGGCCTGCGCATCGACCTTATCCTCATCAGCGATGCGCTCAAATCCGTAGCGACCGCTGCCGCCATCGACCGCACCCCGCGCACCTGGGAGCGACCCTCGGACCATACGCCCGTCGTGCTGGAGCTCAACGTTTAAATGAACACGCCCAAAGCCGAATGGCCCAGTTCGCTCAACGACACCGAGCTGGAAGAACTCGACCGCTACCTGCGGACCCATGGCGGGGACGGCGACCTGATGCTGGACGGCGTGCACGGCCTGCTTTCGGCCGTGGCGATCGGCCCGATCGAGGTGCTGCCGGACGAGTGGCTGCCCGAGGTCCTGCATGACGCCTTTGTCGACGAGGACGAGGGCAACCGCGTGCTTGCCCTGCTGGCCAAACTCAACGATTCGATCAGCGCCGAACTCGAAGTCGACGCCTATGAACCGATCCTCGGCGAAGTGGATACCGAGCAAGGCCCGATGTTGTCGGCGGCCGGCTGGTGCGAAGGCTTCAGTCGCGGCATCGACATGCGCGCCGTGCTGTGGGAAACCCGCCTGGCCGAGGATCCGGGCCTGATGGAACTGCTCGGCCCGATCATGGCCCTGGCGGTGGACGAAGGCATCCTCAGCGCCGATGCGGAGATCGAAAAGCTCAGCGACGAGGAATACGACGAATGCCTGGGCCAGGTGCCCCTGGTGCTCGGCGCGGTCGGCGATTACTGGCTGACCCATCCGCCGACCGAAGCGGAGATGAAGGCCCTGGTCGCGCCGCCGACCGGCGAGGGCGACGATGCGCCACCGCGCCAGCGCAGCGGACACTGGGTGCACTAAGGGAACAATGCGTTCCGTTCCACCGACTTGGCGCGGTCATCCCGAAGCGCCATCTTGGGTGCTTCACCTACCCATGGAGCCAACGGCATGACTGAGCGCAGCATCCTCCGCCGCGTACGCGGCATCGACACCGCCGATGGCGCGGGGGTCAAACTCAAGCGCGTGATCGGCCAGCCGGCGCTGGACATGCTAGATCCCTTCCTGCTGCTGGACGAATTCCGCTCCGACCAGGCGGGCGACTACATCGCCGGCTTCCCCGAGCATCCGCATCGCGGTTTCGAAACCGTGACCTATATGCTCGCCGGCCGCATGCTGCACGGCGACAACCACGGCAACAAGGGCGACCTCGACGCCGGTTCCGTGCAATGGATGACCGCCGGCCGCGGCATCCTGCATTCGGAAATGCCGCAGCAGGAAGCCGGTTTGATGTGGGGCTTCCAGTTGTGGGTGAACTTGCCCGCGGCGGAAAAAATGACCGTGCCGCGCTACCAGGACATCGCCCCGGAACGCATACCGGTGACGACTCCTGCGCCGGGTGTCAGCGTACGTGTGATCGCCGGCGAACTGGGCGGCATTGCCGGCCCGGTCGGTGGCGTGGCTACCGCGCCCGTGTACCTCGACATCTCGCTGGAACCGGGCGCGCGGATCGCCGTGCCGTTGCCCGAGGGTCATAGCGCCTTCGCTTATGTCTTCGATGGAAACGAAGCGGAGGTCGCCGGACAGGTGCTGTCACGCAGCGAGCTGGCCGTATTGTCGAAAGGCGACAGCGTAACCCTCGCCGGCACTGACGCGCCGACCCGCGTTCTCCTGGTCGCCGGCCGGCCGCTCAATGAACCGGTCGCGCGCTATGGTCCGTTCGTGATGAACACGCCGGAACAGATCCACGAAGCCATAGCGGATTTCCGCGCAGGCAAGTTCTAAAGCCGCTTTCCTGTGGGAGCGAACCCGGTTCGCTCCCACAACGAAGGGCCCGCGCACGAGGTGCGTCACTACACGACGATCGGCGATCATAAGGACCCGATCTCTCCCGGAGCCAGCCATGTCCCGCGCCAACACCGCCTTCCTCTTCGATCTCGATGGCACCCTCGTCGACAGCGTCTACCAGCATGTGCTCGCCTGGAAGGAAGCGCTGGACAACGAGGGCATCGACCTGTCGGTGTGGCGCATCCATCGCAAGATCGGCATGAGCGGCGGGCTGTTCACCAATATCCTGCTGCGCGAGACCGGTACCGAGATCACCCCGGAGCGGATCGAGCGGCTGAGCCGCGGCCATGCCGAGGCGTATAGCCGGCTCGCTCTCGCCGGCAGCGTCAAACCGTTGCCCGGTGCGCGCGAACTGCTCGCATGGCTGACCGACAACGGTATTCCCTGGGCCATCGCGACCAGTGGCCGGATGGAAACCGCTTCGCACAATATCGCCGCGCTTGGTGTCGACCCGAACAAGGTGCCGGTGGTGACACGCGACCAGGTCCGCCACGCCAAGCCCGATCCGGACCTGTTCCTCACCGCGGCCGAGCGCCTCGGCGCGGACATCCGCAATGCGCTCGTGCTGGGCGACAGCATCTGGGACATGCTTGCCGCGCAACGCGCACGCGCGCTCGGTATCGGCCTGCTATCGGGCGGCTATGGCGAGAATGAACTGGAGCGTGCAGGTGCCTACCGCGTGTTCGCCGATCCGGCCGACCTGCTCCTGCATATCGACGAAGTCGCCGCGCGCAGCTGACTAGCTGAACCGATCCCTGATCGCGGGGCGAATTGTTAAGCACGGTTAATCGCCGATTCGCTGTCGGACGGTAGGCTGTTGGCATGTCCGGATCTGGAATCACCATGCGCCGTATCCTGCTTACCCTGCCATTCGCCTTCGCTATCGTTGTCGCCGGTTGTTCGTCGCCACCCGCACCGGCCGGCGATGTGACCAGCGAGGCATCACCCGGCAAGTCGGTTCCCGCCAATCCGTCGTTGGGCTCGCCACCCTGGTATGCCTGGGTGGATCAGGTGCTGGCCGTCAGCGATGACGGGCACGGACCCGCTCCCGGCAGCGCGGCATGGAATGCCGCCGTGCAGACCAAGCTGGGGCAGGAGGCCCCGCAGACCAAACCGGGTTCGCCGGAGTGGCAGCAGGCCGTCGATGCTTTGTTGCGTACGCGAGTGGCGACGCACCAGTAACAGTCGTGCTCTTGCAAGACCAACAGCGTGAGTGCCCCGCCTCAAAGGACTCGCGCACAGGGTGCGCTCCCACAGGTCTGCGGCAGCCTTGTGGGAGCGCACCCTGTGCGCGAGTCCTTTGAGGCGGAGTGCTTCATGATCGCCGCCTTGCTTTGAAAACTGATGTCAGGCAGCGAAGCTCGACAGCATGTGCGCCTGCACGCCCTTCGGGTTGGCCTCGAACTGGGCCATGACCTGCTTGGTCAACTCGCCCGGGAACACTTCGTCGACGCCCTGCTCGACTGCGTCGAGCGAATCGGAAGCGACTTCCTTGGTGCTCAGGCGCGGCTCGGGCAAGCTGCGACCCATATCCGTCTCGACCTGCACCGGCATGGTGGCGACAACGTGTGTGCCCTGCTTCTTCAGTTCGGCGCGAATGCCACGCGTCGCCGACAACGAAGCAGCTTTCGACGCGGAGTAGGTAATGGCAGTGGCGGTGATCAGCGAAAGCGCCGAGAGCACATTGAGGATCGCACTGTCACCGGACTTCGCCAGGACCGGCGCGAAGGCGCGGCTGAGCGAAAGGACACCGAAGTAGTTCACTTCCATTTCCTGGCGCGCGCCATCGAGGCTCGGCGCGCCGATGACCGTACGGCCCTCGCCGACGACACCAGCGTTGTTGATCAGCAAGGTGACATCGTTGGCGACACTGGCCACGGCCAGCGCCTGCGCCTCGTCGGTGACGTCGAGCGCCAGCGGCACGATGCGCGAATCGCCGAGCGCGGTGTAGATGTCGAGCGTCGCCGGGTTGCGCGCGGTCACATAGACCTTGGACGCGCCACGCAGCAGCAGTTCATCGACGAATTCACGGCCGATGCCACGGTTTGCGCCAGTCACCAGCGCGACGGAGCCTGCAATTTTCATGTTCGATCCTCGGTAAGTTTGTGTGCATATGCACAGTTTCAGGTAAAGCGATACGCCCGTAGGCTCACCTCAGGAAAGCGAGCCAATTTCCAGCAATTCCTCGCGCAGTTTCCGCGCCCGGTCGGTACCGACGCGCGCCTCGAATTCTTTTTGCGCGGCCATCCAGTAAGGCAACGCCCCCTCATACCTGGCCATGCCTTCCGCCGACAGGTTCAGCGCCAGCTGGCGCGAGCCCTTCAGGGCTGCCACGGTGACCACCAGGCGATCGCGCTGCAAGGGTTTCAGCGCACGGACCAGGGTCGTACGGTCCATACCCATGGTCTCGGCCAGCTCCGCCATCGACATGCCGGGGGCGTGCCTGACCGCCGAAATGATCGAGAACTGCGAACTGGTCAGCCCGGACAGGGCGATATGCCGCTCATAGAGCTGGGTAATCGCCCTCGCCGCCCGGCGCAGGGTAAAGGCGTTGCAGTGGCGCATGGGCAGGTTCGGATCCATGGTCCGGATTCTAATAGTGCATATGCACAATTGCAATAGCCCGCCATTTTTTCGTTACGCCGATTGGACTTGGCCGTCGAATGCGCGCATGCTCGCGCGGCCCATTCGGGCGGCCCTGGCACTGACCGGGCCGAGCGAGCCCGGACCCTCCTCGCACCCTGGACAGCTCGCGAATGACTCGCCCACGCCTCAAACCCGCCCCCGCCCCACCGCCGGTCGAACCCCGCGGCGATCATCCGGAACGCTATCGCGGGTATCTGATCCGCTGCGACGGCGAGAGCTTCACCGTGACCTATGCCGGCGGCGAAATCGTTTCGCAGCCGTATCCGGGCGCACGTGCCCGGCTGGGCGACGCCGCGCTGATCCCGTGGATGATCGAGCAGGCAAAATCCTACGTGGACGCGCGCCGCGCCGGCTGCGTCTGACAAAGCGGTCCGCGCGGAGTAGTCTGGACGGACGGGCTTCCGCCCCACGTCCGCAACCCTCGGACCTCCTCCCTACGCTTCCGGAGAAGGCTCGGCTTTGTGCCGCCGGCCATCGATCTTCCGGATCAGCTCCGGCGGTCGGCTGCCGCACGCTTTGATGATTGCGTTACGACCGGATCGACGATGAGCCATACCGATATCGAACTGCAGCCCCTCACTCCTTCGCTATGGGTGGTACACAGCGCGGGCAAACGACTGGGCATGTTCCGTTCGCGGCTCGACGCGCAGGCGTTTGCCCGGAAGCTCGGCGCGGAACGCTTTGCCGAGGACGACACGCGGCTGCGTGTTCGCGTCGAAGGCGTGACCGCCGTGGAATCGGACGCGATGGACGAAGAGTCCCCGGCGAAAACCGCCCGGCGCTGATCTCACGAGGTTGGCGTTGACGGGCCCACGCCCGCCACTCGCATCATTCAGGCAAGCAGGCGTACCGAGGCCTCGCGATCCCATTGGCGCGTTTTTGCCGCGCCGATAAAGGCCTTGGTGTCCGCCGCGTCGACCACGCCTTTATCGGGCTTCACACCGGCTTTCTTCAGCAAGGCACCGCCACCCGCGTCGATCGCGATCGCCTTCAGATGGCCAAACGCGTCGCGCACGAAATCGATCGCCGCCGCTTCGTTCTGGAGCAGCTTCGCACCCTCATCGGAAAGGATCACCGCCACCGCGTCGAAGACGACCGATGGCGTACCGGCGAGCTGCCCATCCGCGGCCAGCTTCTTGCCGCCGGCGAGTTTCGCGCCACCGACTTTCGGTGCCACGATCATCACCGCGGCACCTGCCGCGACAGCGGCCTTGCGCACGGCCTCGATCGCCTTGCCGTCGCTGCCATCGGCGACCAGGATGCCTACCTTGCGGCCCTTGAGCGTGTCCTTCATCTTGCCGATGATCTGCAGCGCCGGTGACGGCGGCATATCGATCGCCGGCACGGCGGCGGGCGGTGCCGGCGGCAAGGCATCCATCGCCAGGCCATCGGCGACACGCTGCGCCAGGGACGGATCGATATGACGCAGATGGCCGACGATGGCTTCGCGCACATGCAAGGTCTCGACCTTGGACAATTCAAAGACCAGGGCGGAGGCGATATGCGCCTGCTCGTACGTCGTCTGGCTGCGGAAGAACAGGCGCGCCTGGCTGTAGTGGTCGGCGAAGGTCTCCGCGCGGATACGCCCGCGCTCGCCGCTTTCCGCCAGCTTTACGCTGCGGAAACCGGCGACCGGATCCTCGCGCGGCGCATCCGCCTGCAACGAGCTCGGTTCATAGGCGACCCGCCCCTTCGGCACTTCCGTCTGCATATGCCCGTCGCGCTGGTGGTTGGCGAACGGGCACTTCGGCGCATTGATCGGCAGCTGGTGGAAATTCGGCGAACCCAGGCGCGATAACTGGGTGTCGAGGTAGGAAAACAGCCGGCCCTGCAACAACGGGTCATTGGAAAAGTCGATCCCGGGCACGATGTGCGAGGGGCAGTAGGCGACCTGTTCGGTTTCGGCGAAGAAATTATCCGGCCAGCGATCCAGCACCATGCGACCGATCACGGTGAGCGGCACCAGTTCCTCGGGAATGAGCTTGGTCGAATCGAGGTGGTCGAACGGGAAGGTCGCTGCCTGCACCTCGTCGAACAGCTGCACGGCAAGCTCCCATTCGGGAAAGTCACCCGCCTGCAGCGCGTTGAAGAAATCACGGCGATGGAAGTCCGGATCGGCGCCGGCAAGCTTCACCGCCTCGTCCCAGACCGTCGATTGCAGGCCGAGCTTGGGTCGCCAGTGGAACTTCACGAAGGTGGATTTGCCGTTCGCGTCGAGCAGGCGGAACGAATGGATACCGAAGCCCTCGATCATGCGCAGCGAGCGAGGGATCGTCCGATCCGACATCGCCCACATGATCATGTGCATCGATTCGGGCGTCAGCGATATGAAATCCCAGAACGTGTCGTGCGCGGTCGCCGCCTGGGGAAAGCCGCGATCGGGCTCCATCTTCACCGCGTGGATCAGGTCGGGGAACTTGATCGCGTCCTGGATGAAGAACACCGGGATATTGTTGCCGACCAGATCCCAGTTGCCTTCCTTCGTATACAGCTTCACCGCGAAGCCGCGTACGTCGCGCGGCGTGTCGATCGACCCCGCGCCACCGGCGACGGTGGAGAAGCGGGTGAACACCGGCGTCTTCTCGCCAACCTCGGTAAGGACCTTGGCGGTCGTGTATTTCGCCAGCGAACGGGTCAGTTCGAAATAGCCATGCGCCGCCGTGCCGCGCGCATGCACGATGCGTTCGGGGATGCGTTCGTGGTCGAAGTGGGTGATCTTCTCGCGGAGGATGAAGTCCTCCAGCAGGGTCGGTCCGCGCTCGTGCGCGCGCAGTGAATTCTGGTCGTCGCTGACCGGCAGGCCCTGGTTCGTCGTCAAGGCGGGATGCGTTCCAACCGCGACCTGGTGGAGTTCATCGCCTTTGCCGCGATAGTCGGCAGCCCGGGAAGTGGCGGACTTCGCGGTTTTCTTTGCGGAGGCGGGTTTCGTCGACTTGGCCATGGGAAAGTCCTGCGTTCGGCTGCGGCGTGCAGAACCCCGATCGTGGAACGAAGGGCGTCAACGGCAGGTCACGGCCTTCCCTATGCCAAAAGATACGCTGCGCGGCGGCCTGGCGGACGTATGATTTGCCCATGCAAACCGCCTCCTCCCGCGACCTGCCCCCGTTCTGGCTGCTGCTCCTGGCCGGCTGGCTGCCGGTCCTGCTGGGGACCGCCGTGGCGACCCTGCCGGTCGTCGGCGAGAAGAGTTACGTGGTCTATCGCGCGTTCTTCCTGATCGGCTGCCTGGCGGTCAGCCTGCCGCTGGCCCTGGGCCTGCGCATGCTATGGAACCGGCGCGCATCGTGGTTGACCTATACCGCGGTCATGCTGCCACTGACCTACGTGCTGGCCCTTGCCAGCACCTTCGCGAGCTTCTGGTGCGCCGTGCACTTTGGCGGCATGGATGAACCGCTGACCTGGAGAAGCATCTTCGGCAGCGTTTCCAGCGCCTGGTTCGCCCTGATGGCTTTCGGCGCCGTGCACCTGGGTATCGCCTACTACTACGTGGTGCGCGAAGCGCGCATGCATACACTGGCGGCGACCTCGCTGGCCCGCGAGGCCGAATTGCGCGCCCTGCGCTACCAGTTGCACCCGCATTTCCTGTTCAACACGCTGAACGCGATCTCCACCCTGGTCGTCGACGGGCAGACCCAGGACGCCACGCGGATGATCGCCCGGCTGGGCGATTTCCTTCGGGCTACCCTGGACGGCGCGGGTACCCATGAAGTCACCCTGGCCGACGAGCTGTCGCTGACCGAGCATTACCTCGATATCGAGAAGGTACGCCTGGGCGATCGCCTCGAGATCGCCATCAAGATAGGCCCGGATACCTTGCAGGCCGCGGTGCCCTACCTGTTGCTGCAGCCGCTGGTCGAGAACGCGATCCGCCATGGCATCGCCCCGCGCAAAGCCGGCGGGCGCCTGGAAATCGATGTCGCACGCGCCGGTGAGCGCCTGCGTATCGACCTGCGCAACGACGGTATCCCGGGCGCAAAGCCCATCGGCTCGCCGTCCGCGGTCGGCCTGAGCAATGTGCGCGCCCGCCTCGAACGCCTCTACGAAGAGAACCATCGCTTCGCGCTGGACTTCGCCGCCGATGGCAGTTGCCGGGTCGGCATAGACCTTCCCTTCCGTCGCCTGCTGGTCGCCGAGGCCGCGCCGGCATGAGCCTGCGCGTACTCGTGGTCGACGACGAGCCATTGGCGCGCCGGGGTGTGATCACGCGACTGGCGGCGCATACCGATATGCAGGTCATCGGCGAATGCGGCGACGGCGAATCGGCACTCGAGGCGATCGTCGCGGAAAAGCCCGACCTGGTCTTCATGGATGTGCAGATGCCCGGCATGAGTGGCCTGGAGACGCTCGCACACCTGACGCCACGCGAGCGGCCGATGACCGTCTTCCTGACCGCCTATGACAAGTTCGCCCTGCGCGCCTTCGACGTGCACGCCCTCGATTACCTGCTGAAACCGATCGACGATGCGCGCTTCATTGAAGCCCTGGATCGCGCGCGGGACTCGGTGGCCGCCCGCCGGGCACCCGCGCTGCAGGATCGCATGCAGGCCATGCTGGACTCACAACCGGCCAGCGCGCGCTATCTCAGCCGTGTTGCGATCCGCACCGGTAGCCGACTGCAATTCATCACCGCCGACGCGATCGACTGGGTCGAGGCGATGGGCGATTACGCCGGCCTGCATGTAAACGGCAAGGTGCACCTGCTGCGCGAGTCCCTGCACCAGCTGTCCGAGCGCCTGGATCCGGCGCATTTCCTGCGCATCCACCGCTCGACCATCGTACGCATCGACCGCATCGCCGAGCTGGAGGCCCTGTCCAACCGCGACTGCCTGCTGCGCCTGCATGACGGCACGCCGCTGCGCGCCAGCCGAACCTACGGCGACGCGCTACGCGCGGCCCTCGCCGGGCAATAGCCGGGGCCTGCGGTTCGGCGCGATCCCGGCACGGTTCATCGCAAAATCCCCACGTTCCGTCGCATTCGTGTCGCGCGGGACTTCCGCCCTGCCTATAGTCCATGCCATAGGTAGTCGCTTAGGGAAGGGACATGCGCCATCTGCTTGACCGGGTCGTCGCCATACCGCTGATCTTCGGTGTCGCGGCCGCTCGTGCCGAGGACGGCGCCCAGCAGCTGATGTGCGTCGCGGAACGCTGGTTCCTGCCCTCGTACCTCACCGAACTGGCGGGCTTCCTGGCACACGAAGGCCAGAAGCTTGCCTGCCTGCTCGGCCTGCACGATCTCCAGCCCTGGGCGGCGGTGATCGATGCGCTCGATACGCTGTCCCAGCTGACCTAGGGAACCTCTAGACCAGCATGCTCTGCGCGGTGAACAGGCGTGGCGTCGCCACCGCGAAGCCCTGTGCGTAATCGATACCGAGTTCGCGCACCATGGCGAGCAGGCCGGGGCAGCTGACGCATTCGGCGATGGTCGATTTGCCGGTGACGTGGCCGATATTGTTGATCGCCTGGACCATCGCGTGATCGATCGGGTCGTGGTCCATGTCCTTGACGAAGCTGCCATCGATTTTCACGAAGTCGACCGGCAGGTGTTTCAGATAGGTGAAGGACGACATGCCGGCGCCGAAGTCGTCCAGCGAGAAGCGGCAGCCGAGTTCACGCATGTCGGTGATGAAGGCGATGGCCCGCGACAGGCTGGAGATCGCCGCTGTCTCGGTGATCTCGAAACAGATCGTCGAGGCGGGGATGGCGAAGGCGATGAACTGCCGGCGCAGGAAGTCGTCGAAACCGTCGTCGCATAGCGAGGTGCCGGACAGGTTGATCGCGCACAGGTTCGGCGCGGTCAACGGATCCTCGTCGATCGCGGCGCGCAGCGTGGCGAAAGCGGACTGCACGACCCAGCGGTCGATCGACGGCATCAGGCCGTAGCGTTCCGCGGCGGGAATGAACGCACGCGGCGGGATCAGCTCGCCGTCCGGGGCGACCATGCGCAGCAGCAGTTCCATGTGCCGGCTGGGGCCGGTGCCGCGAAGGTCGAGGATATCCTGCGCGTAAAGCACGAAACGGCCCGCGGCCAGTGCCTCCTGGATACGGCTGACCCAGCACATCTCCGACTGGCGCACGGCGACCTCTTCGTCGTTCATGCGGTAGGACTGCACGCGATTGCGTCCCTTCTCCTTGGCCAGGTGGCATGCCGCGTCGGCGGCACCGAGGATTTCCTCACGCGCCAGCCCTTCGTCGCGCAGGCTGACCAGGCCGATGCTCGCGCTCAGCGAGAAGGTGCGATCGCCGTGGGCGAAATGCAGGTCGCCGATCGCCGCGCGCAGGTTCTCGGCGACCAGCATGCCGTCGTCCGGGCCACAGTCGTTGAGCAGCACGACGAACTCGTCGCCGCCCAGCCGCGCCACCGCATCGGAGTGACGGACTTGCAGGGTGAACAGCGCCGCCACCTGGCGCAGCAGCTCGTCGCCGGCGGCGTGGCTGCAGGTGTCGTTGACGACCTTGAACTGGTCGAGATCGACGTAGAGCACGGTGAAGGGACGCCCGCCTCGCTCGGCGGCGGCGACCGTCTGCGCCAGCCGTCGCTCGAACTCGCGGCGGTTGATCAGGCCGGTCAGGCCGTCGTGGCTGGCCTGGTAACTCAGCGTCGCCGCATGCTGGCGCTCGCTGCTGACGTCGCGCATGACCAGGACCACGCCGTCCATGTTGCCGGCGCGGTCGCGGATCGGCGTCGCGGTCAGGTCGATGGCGATGGGCACGCCATCGCTGCGTAGCAGGTTGAGCTTGTCGCCCGAGGTCCAGCCGGTATGTTCGCGCAGGACCTGGGCGACCGGGTCGGGAATCGTGTCACCGGTTTCCTCGTCGACGATGTTGCAGATCGCCTGGACTGGATGGCCAAGCGCGGCGGCGGCCCGCCAGTGGGTGAAGCGTTCGGCGACCGGGTTGAGGTATTCGATGCGACCGTGCGCGTCCGTGGTGATCACGGCGTCGCCGATCGACTGCAAGGTGACCTGGGCGCGCTCTTTCTCGGCGAACAGCAAGGCGTCGGCTGCACGCCGCTCGGTAACCTCGGTGACCGAGCCGGCCATCCGCAGCGAGGTACCGTGCCCGTCGCGCACCGACTGCCCGCGTGCGCGGAACCAGCGCATCGCGCCATCCGTCATCGGCACCCGGAACTCGATGTCCAGCGGCGTGGCATGGCGGATATGCGCCACCACCGCTTTCATGGTGGCGCGTACGTCCTTCGGATGCAGGCGCAGCAGGATCGACTCCGAACTGCGATGCGCGCGTTCGCCTTCCATGCCCCACATCTGCTGCAGGCGTGGCGAGAGGTAAACCTTGCCGCTACGTCGGTCCCAGTCCCAAAGACCGTCGTTGGCGCCGGCAACGGCCAGCTGGAAGCGGTCCTCGCTGGCACGCAGGGCATGGGCGACGCTGGCACGGTCATCGAGCAGGCGCCGCGTGCGCCAGGCGGCGCCGAGCACCATGAGGCAGCCGATCAGGCCGATCGCCAGGCGGAGCCATTCCGCGGTTTTCCGCGATGCCTCGGCAAGTGTTTCGGAAAAAGCGAACTCGAGCGGGGTGAGCTTTATATCGATGACCCGGATCCGGTCGCGTGCCTTGCCCAGCCAGGCGCCGCCGCGCTCGCCGTTGAGGACGCGGGCGTGGACCTCGTCGGCGACCGTGGCGAGTTCGGCGATGCCCTTGTCCGACTCCTCCCAGATCGCCACCGCACGCTCGATGAAACCGACATGGCGAAAGTACCGGTACAGCCGCGACATGCCGGGAATGTCGGCATCGTCGATCCCGCCCTCGCGGAAGTACGCGGCGACCATGGCCGCGTCGACGTCGGGCTTGTCCATTTCCAGGCGGGCGCTGCGGTCGCCGAGCGGTACGGTAACCGCATCCAGGTAGCGCTGGTAGTCAGTCTCGGAGAACGAGGTGAGGTAGTGCTGCAGCTGCGAGGCGGCAATTTTCTGCGACTGGGACCAGCGGTTCTCGCCGCCGACGAAGCCGCGGGTGGCGGACATGATGTCCATGCTGGCGACGCACAGGGCGATCATCGCGGCGACGACCAGCACGAAGGGCAGCACGATCTCGGCCGCCCGTTCGCCCTTGCCCGCCCTTGCCCCGCGCCGCTTCAATGGCACCCTGGCCCCCCGGCCACGCCTGAAGATCAGGCCTCAGGGGTATCGGCCGAAAAGCCCGGGACTTTAGGGGGTGGTGGCGTTTGTGAAGTCCGTTGTGTTTTCGAAGCCGGCAATCCTGTAGGGCACGGCCCCGAAGGATTCGCGCTCTTACAGCCCCAGGCGATCCTTGAACAGTTCATCGATGCGACGGTATTCGTCATACCAGGAATCGGCATGGACGAAGCCATGGCGTTCCATCGGGTACAGCGACATCCAGAAGTTTTTCTTGTGCAGTTCGATGAAGCGCTGGTACAGGCGGATCGAGTCGCTGGCCAGCACGTTGTCGTCGATCAGCCCGTGCATGATCAGCAGCGGATCGGCCAGCTTGTCGGCATATTCGATCGGCGAACTGGTCGCATACGCTTCCGGATCGATCTGCGGGTCGTTGAGGATGTTCGCCGTGTATTCGTGGTTATAGGTGCTCCAGTCGGTGACCGGACGCAGGGCCGCACCGGCGGCGAATTCACCCGGCGCGCGCAACAGTGACATCAGGGTCATGAAACCACCGTAGCTGCCACCGTACACGCCGACACGTTTCGCATCGACATTTTTATTGGCAACGAGCCAGGCCTTGCCGTCCAGCAGGTCCTCGAGTTCGGGATGGCCCATGTTGCGATAGATCGCGGTGCGCCAGTCGCGGCCATACCCTTCCGAGGCGCGGTAGTCCATGTCGAGCACGACATAGCCACGCTGTACCAGCAGGTTGTGGAACATCTGCTCGCGGAAATAAGGCGAGTACGACAGGGTCACGTTCTGCAGGTAGCCGGCACCGTGGACGAAGATCACCGCCGGGCGCTTCGCCGCTTCGGCGGCATCGGCGGGGCCGTAGAACTTCGCGTAGATCTTGCCGGCGCCGTGCGTGGAGGGCACTTCGACGATCTTCGGCTCGATCCACGGGATCGCCTTGAAGGCAGGCTTGCGCGTGTCGGTGAGTTCATGCGCGCTGCCACCGTCGACGCCGGTCACCGCGAGCTGGGCCGGCATGTACGGCGAGGAGTGCAACACGGCGAGCGAGCGGCCATCCGGCGAAAGTTCGAACTGGTCCATGCCGCCGAAACGCGTGACCTGTTCGAGCGTGCCGCCGCTCGAGGCCACGCGGTAAACATCGTAGCTATAGGGCGCGGTCTTGTTGCTGCGCACGTAGAACCACTTTCCGTCCTCGGACAGCGTCGGCTGGCTGATCTCAAAGCGACCACCCGCGATCACCCTGGCGCTGCCGCCGACCGGTTTGACGTAGAGCTGCGAAAAGCCCGACTCCTCGCTGAGATACCACAGCGTCTGGCCGTCCTTCGACCAGCCGAAATCGTTGAAGCCCCAGTTGATCCAGGCCTTGTCGGTCAGCCGATGCTGGTTGACCAGCGCGTGGCGGGTGAAATCGACGCTGGCGATCCAGCGATCCTTGTTGTCGATCGCGCGCAGCTGCACGGCGACGTTACGGCCGTCGTCGCTCCAGACGATGCCCTGGCTGAATTCCGCGTTGACAGCCATCGGGCGCACGGTCGGCGCCTTCAGCGCCTCCGCTTCGTCGTCCTTGCCGGCCTTCTTCAACGCGGCGACGCTCTTCGCGCGCAGCTCTTTCAGCGGATCGTCCTTGGCGCCGGGCAGGTCCTCGTTCTTCAATGCGAAGGTCTTTCGTGCGGCGATGTCGACCAGGACCAGCGACTGCGGTGCGGGATCCTTGCGCCCGACATAGGTGCGCGCGTCTTCCTGCTCGGCGTAGCCGGACTCGGTGACGTAATGGGTGATCTGCGGTGCCTTGCCGGCATCGTCGGCCTTGGCCTGGGTCACCACGAGCATCCAGCGACCGTCGGGTGAGAGTTCGGTGTCGGTGACCTCGACGCCCTTGCCGAGGTACACCGGCCGTGGCGCACGGCCCGGGTCGGCCTCGGCCAGGGCTTTATCGGTGTCGCGCTGGGCGTCCTTGTCGGACTTGATGTGGCGCAGCGTGCTGAACAGTTCGAGCTGGCTGTCTTCCAGGGTATCGGTCTTCTTCGCGTCCGGATCCACGCCGAGCTTGATCACCGCGGCGGGCGCGACCACACCGGCGGCGATGTCGTAGCTGTACCAGTCGTTGCCGGCGCGGAACTGCAGGTGGCGGCCGTCGCTGGCGAAGCGCGGCGCACTTTCTTCCTGCGTGCTGCGGGTCACCTGGACGGTGCGTCCACCGGCGAGGTCGCGCAGGAAGACATCGCCGTGGCGGATATAGGCGGCACGGCGGTGCTCGCGATCGAACACGGCCGGGCCGCCATCGGCCGCGGCGACCGCGACGGCGTCCAGCGCGGTACTCGCGCCACCGTTGGCGCCAACGCGGTACAGATCGCGCACTTTGCTGCCGTCATGCTTGAGCTGGTAGTACAGGCTGTGCCCGTCGACGCTCCAGTAAGGCTTCTCGACCGCCTGGCCGATCCAGTCCGGGTTGGCCATGATCGTTTCCATGTCCAGCGGTTTGGCCGTCTGCGCCACCGCGGGGGCGGCGACCAGGGCGGCGAGGATGGCGATCGGCAATATGCGCATGACAGGCTTCCTGCGGGTAAAAGAACTGGAGAATAGCGGAGGGGCCGGCCGCCGCAAGCGCCAGGCGTCCCGCAGACAGGACGGCCCACCGCGGGCTACCCTCGGCATCCGCCGTCTGCGTGCCCCAAGGAATCCCGATGCGCCTCGCCACCAATGCCCTGTTTACCGCGATGATGCTTGCCGGCGCGGCCCACGCCGAGGATGGCAAACCACCGGCCAGTCCGCAGCGGGCGGTGAGCGACAGCATCGGCGGGATCGCGGTGAGCGACCCGTATCGCTGGCTGGAGCAGCCGGACCAGGCCGAGGTCAAGGCCTGGATCGAGGCGCAGAACAAGCACACCGAGGCGGTGTTGGCCGAGATGCCGCTGGGCAAGGCACTGACCGCCCGTGTGCAGCAGCTGGCGATCACCTCGACCACGCGTTCGTCGCCGGTACTGGCCGGGGGCACCCTGTTCTACCTGCGCCAGACACCGCCGCAGCCACAACCGGTGCTGGTCGCGCAGGCCTGGCCCGACGGCGAGGCCAAGGTGCTGGTCGACCTGAACAAGGGTGACGGCGGCACCGCGATCGTCGAGTACTGGCCCTCGCCGAGCGGCCGGTATCTCGCCTACGGCACGGCGGAGGGTGGCAGCGAACTGACCACCATCCATGTACTGGACACGAAGACCGGCAAGTCGCTCGCCGACAGCCTGCCCTATGCCGGTGGCGGCACCACGCCGCAGGGCCTGGCCTGGGATGCCGATGAAAAAGGTTTCACCTACGTGCGCTTCGACGCGCCGAAGGGTGGCGCCGCGGTGCGCCAGTTCGACGCGACGCTGGCGCACCACACGATCGGCCAGATCGCCATGCAGGACAAACTACTCTTCGGCAAGGAGTATTCGCCGGTCGCCGAATACATCCTGCTCGAAGCCTCGGGCTCGGCGCAGACCGCCGTGCTGGCAAACGAAGGCGACGGCGGTTCGGCCGAGGTTTACCTGAAACAGGGCGACGCGTTCCAGCGTGTGCTTGGTCGCGACGCCAACGTGCGCACGGCGGCCTGGGTGAATGGACGGCTATTCGCCGCGGTCTTCGCCGGTGCGCCGCGCGGCAAGATCGTTGCCATCGACACTGACGGCCATGCCGTGGATGTGCTTGGCGAACGTGACGGCGCGATCCAGCGGATCGCCCCGCTCGGCGACGGTTTCCTGGTCGTGCGCAGCTGGGGTCCGGACTGGTGGGTCGAGCAATATGACGGCAAGGCCGGCTTCGTCCGTCGCCTGCCGCTGCCGTCCAGCGGTATCACCATCGGCGGCGTCGCTTCGGAGTCCGGCCAGGACAAGGCGCTGATCAGCTACGGCGGCTGGACCACGCCAAATCGCTGGGCCGAATACGACGGCAGTACCGGCACCCTGAAGACCGTCTTCGAGGTGAAACCAGCCGCCGACTATTCGAAGCTCACCGTGCGCCGCATCGACGGTGTATCGAAGGACGGCACCAAGGTGCCGGTAACCATCATCTCCATGGCCGATATCCAGCCCAACGGCAGGGCGCCGACCATCCTCTACAGCTACGGTGGCTTCGATATCCCGATCACGCCGGGCTTCGTCGGTGCCAACCTGGCCTGGCTGGAACGTGGTGGCGTGTTGGCCTACGCGAATATCCGCGGCGGCAATGAATACGGGCAGGACTGGCATGCGCACGGGCAGAAACTGGAGAAGCAGAATGTCTTCGACGATTTCTACGCCGCCGCCAAGGCGCTGGTGAATACCGGCTGGACCAGTCCGGCGCACCTGGGCATCCTCGGCGGCAGCAACGGCGGCCTGCTGATGGGCGCCGCGCTGACCCAGCATCCGGAGCAGTACCGCGCGGTCGTTTCGATGGTCGGCATCTACGATGTGCCGCGGCATGAGACCGCCTTCGCCAACGGCCAGTACAACATCAGCGAATACGGCTCGGTCAAGGACGTCGCGCAGGCGAAGGCGACCCTGGCCTATTCGCCGCTGTACAACGTCAAACAGGGCACCGCCTACCCCGCCGTGCTGATGACCACCGGCGCGAACGACCCACGCGTGGCGCCGTGGCAGTCGCGCAAATTCACCGCCGCGCTGCAGAACGCCACCTCGTCGGATCAGCCGATCCTGCTGCTGACCCGCATGAATGCCGGCCACGGCATCGGCGCACCCTTCAGCCAGCGGGTCGGCAATACGGCGATCGCGCTGACCTTCTTCGCCAACGAACTGGGGCTGAAGGGAAGTAAGGTCGAAGCAGTGTCGAGCCCCAACTAAACCTCACCGTCACCCCGGCGCAGGCCCAGCTGTCCGGGGAAAAAACGTGACCACAGCGACGGCCTGGCGGCGTATTTCCATCAAGAGCAGGGCAGGAGGGAAGTCACGGCCTCAAAGGACTCGCGAACAGGGTTCGCTCCCACAGGAGCAGGTTGCCGCGACCTTGTTGTGGGAGCGAACCCTGTTCGCGAGTCCCTTGGGGCCAGACTTCTCACGCTGGCCACCATAGATACACGGCGATCAGCCGGCTCTGGATCCCGGGGCCCCGTTGAGCAGTGAGGTCGGCGGAAAGAGCCGGCCCCACTCCGCCAGCAACGACCGAGCCTCTGGCGTCCTGCGCGCCGGCAAGGTCTAATCCGCACTTACCCCGATCACGGACCGATTGATGCGCGCACTCCTGCTGGCCAGCCTGATGGCGATATCCCTTCCCGCCGTGGCGGAAAAACTCACGATCGAGCGCATTTTCGATGGCGGCAGCCTGAGCGGACCGACGCCGCGTGGGTTGCAGATGTCTCCGGACGGCGCGCGCGTGACCTTCCTGCGTGCGCGCCCGGACGACCAGTTCCAGTTGGACCTGTGGGAATACAACGTCAAGGACAATACGACGCGGCGGCTGGTCGATTCGACGACGCTGGAACCGAAGGGCGCCCAACTTTCCGATGCCGAGAAGGCGCGGCGCGAACGCGCTCGCACGGCGGGGCTCAAGGGCATCGTCGGCTACCAGTGGTCGCCCGACGGCCGCCAGCTGCTTTTCCCGGTTGGCGGCAAGCTGTACCTCTACGACCTCGCCGCGGCGACCTCGCATGTGCTCGATACGGGCGGCGATGCGCTCGACCCGAAGATCTCGCCCAGGGGCAAATACGTTTCTTACGTGCGCGAGCAGAACCTCTGGACGATCGAGCTGGCCACCGGCAAGACGCGCCAGCTGACCACCGACGGCAAGGGCACCGTGCACAACGGCGAGGCCGAATTCGTCGCCCAGGAAGAAATGGCCCGCAGCACCGGTTACTGGTGGGCGCCGGACGATTCGTCGATCGCCTTCGAGCGCTATGACGAAGCGAAGGTCCCCGAGGTCAAGCGCTTCGAGGTCTACCCCGATCGCACGGAAATCGTCGAGCAGCGCTATCCGGCCGCCGGCGAGGCGAATGTCGAGGTGAAGCTTGGCCTGGTCGCCCCGACCGGCGGCGCGGCGCGCTGGATCGACCTTGGCGCCGACAAGGACATTTACCTGGTTCGCGTCGACTGGGTGCCCGATGCCGCGCATGTCAGCTACCAGGTCATGCCGCGCAACCAGCAGCGCCTGGACCTGAAGCTGGTCGATGTGCATACGCTCGCCCAGCGCACCCTGGTCAGCGAAACCAGCACGACATGGGTCAATGTGCTCGACGACCTGCGCTTCATCGACGAGGGCCGGCAATTCGTCTGGGGCAGCGAACGCAGCGGCTTCCATCATCTGTACCTGTACGGGATTGATGGCTCGCTGAAGCACGCGATCAGCCGCGGCGACTGGAACCTGGACGGCGTGCTCGCCGTCGATGAGAAGGGCGGCAACGTCTTCGTTTCCTCCAATGCGGATTTCATCCCGGACCGGCAGGTTTATGCGCTGCGCCTGGACGGCTCCAGCGCGGACAAGCCGCGCCGCGTCAGCCAGGGCGACGGTACGCATACGGCGACCTTCGCCAACGATGCCAGCGTCTATATCGACAGTTTCTCCGATCCGCGCACGCCGCCGCAGGTCTCGGTGCGCCACAACGACGGTAGCTTCGTCACCTGGATCGAAGAGAACAAGCTCGATGAGAAACATCCGTTCTGGCCGTACCACGACGGACTGGTGCTACCCGAATTCGGCACGGTAAAGGCCGCCGACGGCCAGGATCTGCATTACCGCGTGTACAAGCCGCAGGGCTTCGACCCGAAGAAGAAGTATCCGGTGTTCGACACTTATTACGGCGGTCCGACCGTGCAGACGGTGAGTCGCGAATGGGGCGACTACTTCGCGCAATACATGGCCCAGCAGGGCTTCGTCGTCTTCACCCTGGACAACCGCGGAAGCGGCCGGCGCGGGCGCCGCTTCACCGATGCGATCTACAAGCAGCTGGGCGTGGCCGAAGTGGACGACCAGCGTGCCGGCATCCGCTGGCTGAAGTCGCAGCCCTGGGTCGATGGCGCGCGCATCGGCGTGTTCGGCTGGAGCTATGGCGGTTACCTGACCACGATGATGCTGGCCAAGGATTCGGCGGAACTGGCCGGCGGCGTCGCCGTGGCGCCGGTCACCGACTGGTCGCTTTACGATACCTTCTATACCGAACGCTATCTGGGTCGCCCACAGGACAACGCCGAAGGCTACAAGCGCAGCGCGCCCTTCGACTGGGTGGCGGGCCTGACCGCACCGCTGTACCTGGTACACGGCATGGCCGACGACAACGTGCTGTTCCAGAACTCCACGAAGCTGATGGCCGTACTCCAGCAGCGCGGCACCCAGTTCCAGTTGATGACCTATCCGGGCGGCAAGCACGGCCTGGCCATGCCCGGCCAGCGCGCCCACGTTTTCCACCTGATCGCGGACTTCTTCCAGACCCGGGTCGCGGGCAAGCCGGTCGCGGCGCCGCAAGTTCCTGCCATATAAAGCGTTCAGGAATCGGCGGTAAGGATGAGGGCTCGCCAGGATCGGGGGCGGCATGGGTAGAGGGCGACTGGTTTGACGAGCATGACAACACGGGATCTGGCGGCAGGCCGCACGCAGGTGGGCAACCGGCTGACGACGGTGATCGGCCTTGGACTTTTCTGGCTGATCGTCGGCGTCGGCGCGACCCCGGGGGCCAGCCACAGCAGTTCGATATACCACTGGATCGTCACCCTCCTGTTACTGCTTCCGGCGCTATGGATCGTCGTGCGCGATCGCGGCTGGATGGGCCGGCAGTGGTGGAACGTGCCGGAACTGCGACTGACGGGGTTGCTGCTGCTATGGAGCGCGGTTTCCCTGTTCTGGGCGACCGGCGCGCATGTCGGCGAGCGGATCAAGGTGCCGCTGCAGGTCGCCCTGTTCCTGTGCGGCTGGCTGTACTGGACTCGCGAACGCGGCCCCTGGCATGCCGAACGCCTGCTCTGGTTCGCCGGCCTGGGACTGGCCGCGACCGCCCTGGTGGCGATGCTGGCCTTTCCCTGGCGGATCACGCCCTTCGCCGACCGGATCATCGGCTTCAACATGCTCGATGGCCCCAACCTTTCCGGTTACGTCATGGGCGCGGCGGCGGTCTGGCTGTTCCAGCTGATGCCGGCGACGACACGGGGCCGGCTCCTGTGGGCCGCCGCCATGGCCTGTCTGCTCGCCTTCGTCGCCCTGACCTTCAGCCGCGGCTCCTGGCTGGCCCTGTTCGCCGCGATGCTGCTGATGCCCCTGGTCGAATGGAACCGTCGCGGCTGGACATCGGCCGCGCTGGCGGTGCTGGGCGCGGTCGTCGTGTCCCTGTATGCCTCGTCGGCGGTGGATGCCAGGGGCATGTCGTATCGCCCGGAGATCTTCCAGCAGGCGCTCGACCATATCCGCCAGCATCCCTGGCGCGGGCTCGGTCTGGACACGCCTTACCGGGTCACGGTGGGCGACCAGAGCTGGACCCATAGCCATAACCTGTTCACCAACCTGGCGATCGAGATCGGCCTGCCCGCCCTGGTCATCTGGATCGCAATCTGGCTGCTCGTGGCCTGGCGCGGCTGGCGAAACCGGCAGACGGTGAGCGGGCGGATCGTCCTGAGCCTGTGGATCTTCGCCACCGTGGCCCTCCAGCTGGACGGCCCGGCGCTGGCGCTCAGTCCGCGTCCCGAATGGCTGCTCACCTGGCTGCCCCTGGCGCTGGCAGCCGGACTGGCCGCCAGCCTGGCTGGTTCGCGTGAAGACGAAGCTAAACAAAAAGTAACGTAGGCTTCAGGAAGCGCAGGTAAGCTACTCGTTCGAATACTTATTTTGCCGGCCCCATGATGGGGCGGTCTGACTGGAGGATCGCAGTCGCTATGTCGGCCATGCCCACCCCCGCCCTCGAAGAGCGGTTTGCCCCGGAGACGCTTTCCGCAGCGATCGCCGCGCCGCTTGCCGGCAAGCATGTGAACCTGCTGGGCTGGGATAACGGCGTGGGCCTCAGCCGCGACCTGCAACTGCTCGCCGAGGTGCTTGGCGGTGCCGGCGCCGAAGTCACCACCACCCTGTTCGAGCGCAACCGCGCCAAGTCCGCCGGACGCGCCCAGGTGATGCGGGTGCGCCGCCTGATCCACTGGATGCAGCGAAAGGTACCGACGCCCCGGTTCGACCTGAACATCATGGTCGAACACCTGCGTCCGCATTACATGGGCCTGGCTCGGCGGAACCTGTTCATCCCGAACCCCGAATGGTTCCCCCGGCGGAAGATCGGCACGCTCGATGCGGTCGACACCGTGCTGTGCAAGACCGAGCATGGCCGTCACGTCTTCGACGAACTGGGCTGTCGGACCCGGCTCATCGGCTTCACCAACCAGGAGCGCCTGCAGCCGCGGACCTCGCGCCAGCGCAGCTTCTTCCACCTGGCCGGGCGCAGCCGGACCAAGGGCACCCAGCGCCTGCTGGACCTGTGGTCGCGGCATCCGGAGTGGCCGACGCTGACCGTCGTCCAGCATGAGGACCGGGTCCTGGCGCCATGTCCGGCGCCCAACGTGCGCCATCGCGTGGGTTATATCGGCGAAGAGGAACTGCGCGAACTGCAGAATGCCAACATCTTCCATATCTGCCCGTCCGAAACCGAGGGTTTCGGTCACTACCTGTGCGAGGCGCTATGCGTCGGCGCGGTTACCCTGACCGTCGATGCCGCGCCGATGAACGAGTTCGTCAATGACGAGCGCGGCATCCTGGTCGGTTACGGCAGTACCGGCAGCCAGGGTCTGGCGACCACCTATTATTTCGACGACACCGCGATGGAGCGGGCCGTGGAGCGGGCCATCGCCATGAGCGACCGCGAGATCGAAACCATGGGCCACAATGCCCGCGCCTGGTACCAGGCGAACGATCGCCGCTTCCGCCAGACCCTGCCCGACATCATCGGCCAGCTGTCCGGCTGATCAGCCCCGCGACAGTCCCTTGGCTTCGAGTTCGGCCAGATACGCCGGCCAAGCCGTGTCATAGCGCTGGCCGAGTTCAAGCAGGGTGTCCCAGCCGAAGATGCCCGTCGCATGCCCGTCGTCGAAACGCAGCAGCACGCCGTAATGGCCGACCGGCTCGATCGCGTCGATATTGACCTCGCGCTTGCCGGCCACCAACACCTTCTGGCCAGGCCCATGACCCTGCACTTCCGCGCTGGGTGAGTTCACCCGCAGGTATTCGCACGGGAGCCTGAAGCGTTCGCCGTTATCGAAGGCCACTTCCAGCACCTTTGACGCGCGATGCAGGACGATATCGAGCGGATG
>DASYLE010000147.1:0-85918 GCA_036009745.1 Luteibacter sp.
CATTTCAAACAACGACTGCCGAAGTAGCCCCGCCCTCATCCCCCCACCGGTCACCCCGGTGCCGGCCGGGGACCAGCGGCGATAACCTGCTATTGACGCCACTGGATACCAGCTTGCGCTCACTACTGTCTGGGAAAAAAAAGCGTGACCACCAAGAGCAAGACGGCGCTGGGGAAGTCACGGCCCCAAAGGACTCGCGAACAGGGTTCGCTCCCACAAGTCCGCGGCAACCTGCTCCTGTGGGAGCGAACCCTGTTCGCGAGTCCGTTGGGGCCAGACCTTCCACGCTGGCCACCATAGATACACGGCGATCAGCCGGCTAGTGACCCCGGGGCCCCGTTGAGCAGTGAGGTCGGCGGGGACGATCAGGCCGCGACAGCGGGGGAGGCATGGATGCCGACCGTTTGCGAACGGACAGGGATGTACGTGCGCAAACCCCGGCCCCGCCGGCCGCCCCGCGTAGCGGGCACGCGATCGGGGTGGCACACCGGCGCGATAGGCGCCGACAAGAATGCGACACCGTCCCGACAACTACTGCCGGGCACCCGATTGCGCCTCGTCCTCAGCAACTCCCGGCTGCCGCGCCACCGCAGGCGCCAACTCAACCGAGGTCGCATCAAGATTCGGCAGCAACTTGTCCAGCTTCCCCTTCATCCGAAGCAGGGCAATATTGCTCATCGCCGTATCGTCGTCGCGCTGCACGTTGTCCTCGCTGACGCGCGGTGCATCCGGCGCGCGCGTGAGTTGCGCCAGTTGCGGCGCCACCACCTGGGTCAGGGCAAAGTAGGCATCGTCGTGGACGCCGGCGCGCTCGAGCAGCTTGCCCGGCAGCATCCACGCGGCGAGGTCTTTCTTGTCGGTGCGCGTATCGTGCTGCGGGTCGACGATCAGCCAGGGCACGGTTTGCGCCAGCATGCTCTGGCCGTTCTGGAAACCGGCCTTGTTGTAGGCATCGATCAGCGCAGGCAGGTGGTCGCCATAGAACATCAGCAGGGTCGGGCGATCGCGTTTGGCCAGCAGATCGGCGAGCCGGCCAAGTTCGTGGTCGGCGTTGCGCATGTGGTAGAGGTAATTCTGCATGGCGACCTTCGCCGTGCCTTCGATGCCGTCGGGTACCGGGATGGCATCGCGTGCCGCGGTGTCGATATTGGCGCTGGTGTCATAGGGGCCGTGCGCTTCCATGCTGATCGCGAAGACGAACTGTGGCGGGCCGGCATCTTTCAGTTGCGCCATGATCTCATCGGTCATCGCGCTATCGGCCATGTAGTTGCCGTTGTTCGGCGCGTCCGACGGGAAGCCCGGGCGCGAGACGAAACGGTCGAAGCCGATCGCCTTGAACGCCGTCGTGCGGTTCCAGAAGCTCGCATCGTTGCCGTGCACGGCGATCGTTTCGTAGCCATGCGCGCGCAAGGTGCGGACCATGCCGGGCACGACCTTCGTGTTCATCTGCAGGTATGGGAATTGCATCTCGCGGAAGTAACGCAGGGACAGGCCGGTCAGGACCTCGAACTCGGTGCGGATGGTGCCGCCGCCGAAGGTCGGCACGTGCAGGGCGCCGCTGCTGCCCTGGGCTGCGAGCCGGTGCAGGTTGGGGGTGAAATCCTCATGCTCGTAACCCTTCAGGATCGATGGGTCGAAGAAGGACTCGCTCTGGATGACGACGATATCGGGCGTCTGGCCCTGGCTGCCCTGGGCGACGTTGCGCATGTGCGCACGCAGGTCGGCATCGCTTCGCGCGAGGAACTGCAGCGCTGCGTTCGTATCGGGTTTGCGCTTGTTGTCGGCGGCATGCAGGCGGAACTGCATCAGGGTCGTTACGGTGCCGTTGTAGCCGGCATTCTCGCTCGGCGACCACGGCATCATGCCGAGCCGGTCGCGATCGTAGAAGGCGGACCAGGCCGGCACGCCAGCCAGCAGGGTACCGAGCAGCACGGTCAGCACCAGGCCGGTGGTGAGGCGGCGGCCGTGCGTCCTTCGCGCGAACAGCGCAGGCTCGCAACGGGCCAGCAGCACGACCAGGGTCACGGCGGCGGCGATGGCCAGGTAGGGCAGGGGATTGCCGGGCAGGTAGCTTCCCAGCAGATGTCCGCCTTCGCCCTTGAGCTGGCCGACCATGCGGAAGTCGGCGGGGATCAGCGGCGTGCCGAGGTTCTTTACCTTGAGCGCATTGACCGCGTACACGATGCCCTGGGTCAGGAAGGCCAGGCCGAAGGACAACCACACGCGTCGGGTCAGGGTCAGCAGCAGGGCGGCGAACAGCAGGCCCGGCAGGGCGTTGGCGAACAGGTGTAGCGGACGCGCCATCCACTCGGCGGGATTCACGCCGGGATTGCCGTCGACCAGGCCGGTGAAGAGCACGAACGCGACGGCCAGCAGCACAGCCAGGGCGACTCGCTCGGCGATGTAACGGACTGATTTCGCTTGGCTATTCGTCGGCATGGCGGCGCGATCACCTCAGGGTCGATGACTGTAACGCAAGCGACATGAATCGGTTGTCAGCCTACCGTGAGCGCCTCAGGCAGCGTTTCCCCTTGGCGAAAGCGTCGCGAAAGACGCCGCGACTGCGGCACAATCGCCAGTTCATGACTTCCACTACCGTTCCCAGGGAAAGCGCGGCGCTGCGCGCGTTGATCGACAGTCGCTACGCGGATCTCGTCGCGCGCTGCCGTGCCGAAGGCGTGCCCCTGCACGACGACGCCGGTGTCGCCGAGCGGATCGGCCGCACCCTGCTGGCCAGCGATTTCGCCTACGACGTCCTGCGTCGCCAGCCTGAGCTGCTATCGCCAGCGGGACTCGACAGGCTGCGCTCGGCCAGCGACGCCAGCGCACGCATCGACGCGCTGGTCTTGGGCAAGGACGAGGCAGCCTGCATGACGGCGCTGCGCCGTTTCCGCCATGCCGAGGCCTTGCGCCTGGTCTTTCGCGACGTCAACGGACTGGACAGCGTCGGCGAGACCCTGGCTTCGACCAGTGCCCTGTACGAGGCACTGCTCGGGGTCGCGCTGCGCTGGTCGGAACAGGCGCTGACCGAGCGCTATGGCACGCCGCGCGATACGGACGGCAAGGCGCAACGGATGGTGGTGCTGGGCTTCGGCAAGCTCGGCGGCAACGAACTGAATTTCTCCTCCGATATCGACCTGGTGCTTGCCTATCCCTCGGCGGGCGAGAGCGATGGCGCGCGTCCGCTGGACAACGGCGAATACTTCGTGCGCATCGCGCGGCAACTGGTACGGCTGTTGGCCGAACCGACCTCCGAAGGCATCTGCGCACGCGTCGACCTGCGCCTGCGCCCGTTCGGCAATGCCGGTCGGCTGGCCTTGCCGTTCGCCGCGATGGAACAGTACTACCAGCGCGAGGGACGCGACTGGGAGCGCTATGCCTGGATCAAGGCGCGACCCGTCGCCGGCGATCGCGTCGCCGGAAAACAATTGCAGGAAATGCTGCGTCCCTTCGTCTATCGCCGTTACCTCGACTACACCGCCTTCGCCGGCCTGCGCGAGATGAAGGCGCTGATCGACGCGGAAGTCGCGCGCAAGGATCTTGCCGAGAACCTCAAGCTTGGTCCCGGCGGCATCCGCGAGATCGAGTTCATCGTCCAGCTGACCCAGATGATCCGCGGTGGCCGTGAGCCGTCGTTGCGCGTGCGTGGTCTGTTGCCGGCCTTGACCGCCTGCGAGGCGCGCGGGCATATCCCGGCAGCGCGCGCGAAGCAGTTGCGCGACGCCTACGTCTTCCTGCGTCGGCTGGAAAACCGCGTGCAGATGTTGCGCGACGCGCAGACCCACGATATTCCCGACGATGCGTTTTCGCGCGAGCGCATCGCGCTGGGGCTGGGTTATTCCGACTGGCCGTCGCTCGAGGCGGAACTGGCCGCGCACCGGCATCGTGTCGCCGACGATTTCGCCGCGGTGCTGATGCCGCAGGACGGCGGCGCCGCGGTGGCGCCGGCGGCCGAAGCCGATCTGTGGAAGGCCGCGCACGCGGGCGAGCTTTCCGCGGCGACGATGGCAGCGGCCGGTTTTTCCCCGGGCGACGAAGCGGCGGACAGCCTGCTGCAACTGCCGCGTGCGGGTTCCGTACGCGCGATGTCGGCGCGTTCGTCGGAACGGCTGGAACGACTGATGCCGCAGCTGATCGCGGTCGCACGCGCGAGCGCGGCGCCGACGGCTTGCCTGGTCCGGCTGTGCCGGCTGGTCCAGGCGGTTGCGCGTCGCTCGTCGTATCTCGCCCTGCTCGAGGAACAGCCAGGTGCGCGGCGACGCCTCGCCGGTGTTTTCGCCGATAGCGCCTTCCTTGCCGAGCGGGTGATCGCCCAGCCGCTGTTGCTGGACGACGTGCTCGACCCGCGTATCGACGAACTGCCGTTCAAGCGCGTCGACATCGCCGCGGAGATCGCCCGCGTGCTGGCCACGCTGGACGTGCGCGATGCCGAGGGCGAACTGGAGCGGATCAACGAGCTGAAGTCGAGCATCGCCTTCCGCCTGGGCCTGGCCTTCAACGATGGCCGCGCCGATGCCGCCGCCACCGCGCGCCGCCTGGCGGCGCTGGCCGAGGCGGTGGTGGGAGCGGTGGTCTCGCTGGCGGCGCGCGAACTGGCTGTCCAGCATGGGCGCCTGCCGGGCGAGGGCACCGGTTTCGCGGTCCTCGGTTATGGCAGCCTCGGCGGCGAGGAACTCGGATTCGCCTCGGACCTGGACCTGGTCTTCGTTTACGACGGCGTGCGCGCGAAGCAGACCAGCGACGGCGCGCGACCCCTGGACGGCGTGCGCTGGTACCAGCGACTGGCCCAGCGCGTGATGCACTGGCTGAGCGCGCCGACCCATGCCGGGCGCCTCTACGAGGTCGATACCCGACTGCGCCCGGATGGTTCCAAGGGCCTGCTGGTCGCCAGCCTGGATGCGTTCGCCTCGTATCAGCAAAGCCGCGCATGGACCTGGGAACACCAGGCCTTGCTGCGCGCGCGCCAGGTGGCCGGCGATAGCGTGCTCGGTGTCGCGCTCGGCGAGGTTCGCCGCGAGGTGCTATGCATTCCGCGCGAGCCGGACAAAGTCCTTGCCGAAGTCAGCAGCATGCGCGGGCGCTGGCGCCAGGAGCGCGATCGTTCCGATGCGGCGCAGTTCGACCTGAAGCAGGGTCATGGCGGCCTGCTCGATATCGAGTTCGCCCTGCAGGGCCTGGTCCTTGCCCATGCGACCGGTTTCCCGGGCCTTCTCGAGACGACGTCGAATACCGCGCTGATCGATGCCTGCCGGGACGTCGGCCTGTTGACGGTCGAACAGGCGGATATCCTGCATCTGGCCCATGGCGATATGTTGCAGCTGGCGCTGACCTGCACGCTGGACCTGCGTCCGCGCGTGGTTCAGCGCAATGCGTCGCTCGATGCGATCGGCAAGGCGGTGAACGAGGTCACCGCCGCGCTGGGTTTTGCGATGTAAGGCGGGCGTCCATGCGTCGCCGCAGTTCGTCGGCGATCGCCGAGGTTTCGCGCAGTGGCATTTGCCGCGGCGGTGTCATTGCCTCGATATCGTGCAGCAGCCCGGCCTCGCGCAGGGACTGGTGGAATGTCGCCAGACGATCGGGCAACGGGGCGACGACCAGGGTATGCACCGGGCAACCGACCGCGCAGGCCTCCGAGAGCATATTCACCGAATCGGGCGTGACCACCAGCCGGTCGGCCCAGCCGAGGACGCCGGGATAGGGATTGCGGCCATCGTCCTCGCCCGACCAGATCAAGCCGGGCACATCGCCGAGGCGCTGGCGAAGGCGTTCGACGAAGGCCGGCGGTGTCCGTCGGGAAGCGAGCAGCATCAGGCTGCCGCCTTCCTGCTTGCGCCGTGCCAGCAGCCCGGCCAGCAGACGGTCGGCATAGGCCTCATCGAACGGGATGCCCCGGCGTGGCCCACCGAGCAGGACGCCGATGCGCGGACCGGGCAGGTCGGCCAGGGCCGGGCAGGATTCGCGCCCGTCGGCCAGCCAGGCATCGTCGACCGGGTTGAGCGAGCCCAGGGTCGCGATCGTGTGCGGACCGTCCAGGCCGTCATGACGCGGCGCGATCACCACGTCCCAGTGCGCCGGATCGATGCGCGGGTCGAGGATCTGCGCGGTATAGGTCTGGCCGTTCGACAGTGCGTGGAGCTGGCGGGTCAGCAGGGCGGCGGCGCGGCCACAGCCGATCGCGATGCGCGGCCAGGGCGCGGTGAAGCGGGCACGATCCCCGGAGGACAGGGCAAGTCGCCCACCCAGGACCAACCGCGGCGCCAGCCACGACCATGGCGCACGGGGCTTGAGCACCAGTTCCCGCACGGGCCAGGAAAAGCATTCGGCCAGGGCCAGCGCCTGGCGGCGATTACCCGCGGCGCCGTCCGTGACGACCCAGCATTCGCTGCTCACAACGGTTTCCGCGGGATAGTGCGGGGCATCGCCGGGTCGATTGTTGTCCGATTGTGCACAGTTCGTTCCTGTGGGTGGCAGCGCGCGGACGCTCCCGCGCGCTTACACTTGCCGGATGCCGGTCCTTGCCGGCGCTCCGTTGAAGCCAAGGATACCTATGAGCGACAAGCTTGCCGATGCCGCGCTGGACCAATTGTTCCGCAAGGCGCGCACCTATAACGCGTGGCTGCCCAAAGAAGTCACGGACGAACAGCTCCGTCAGCTCTACGAGGTGGCCAAGTTCGGCCCCACCGCGGCCAATTCCACGCCGATGCGGGTCGTCTTCGTGAAATCGAAGGAAGCGAAGGAAAAGCTCGCCCCGCATCTGGACAACAATAACCGCGCCAAGTCGATGGAAGCGCCGGTCACCGCGATCGTGGCGATCGATTTTGCCTTCTACGACAAGCTGCCCAAGCTGTTCCCGCACGCCGATGCGCGCAGCTGGTTCGCCGGCAACGAGCCGCTGATCCAGGAATCGGGTTTTCGCAATGGCTCGCTGCAGGGTGCGTACCTGATCGTCGCCGCCCGTGCGCTGGGCCTGGATGCCGGCCCGATGTCGGGCTTCGACAAGGCCGGCGTGGACCAGGCGTTCTTTGCCGGCACCGCGATCAAGTCGAACTTCCTGGTCAACCTCGGTTATGGCGACGCCAGCCGCGACCTGTTCGACCGCCTGCCGCGGCTCGATTTCGATGAGGCGATGACCATCGCCTGACATATCATCGGCCGGCGTAATCTTTTGCGGATTGCGACGGTCCAGCTCCACGTCCCTCGGCTTGCCGGCAGGACGCCAACGAACCGGGTTGAACAACCCATTCCGCCTTACCACCATGCAGCAGGAGAAACCCATGCGTGCTCTTCGTTATCTCGTCGCCGCCGCGTTGCTCGCCGCGGGCACCGCCCAGGCCGCACCGGTCACCTATACGCTGGACCCGGGTCACACCATGGTGTCCTTCAGCTGGAACCACTTCGGCTTCTCCAACCCGACCGCTGTCCTCAGCCAGGCCGATGGCACCCTGGTCTATGACGAGGCCGCCCCGGCCAAGTCGTCGGTGACGGTGACCCTGCCGTTGACCGCCCTGGACACTCATGTGGCGGCACTGGACGAGCACCTGAAGAAGCCCGACTTCCTCGATGCCGACAAGTACCCGACCATCACCTTCAAGAGCACCGCGGTGGCTCCGGCCGGCAAGGGCAAGCTGAAGGTCACCGGCGACCTGACCGTGCACGGCGTGACCAAGCCGGTCGTCCTTGACGTCACCGTCAACAAGGTCGGCGAGCACCCGATGCTGAAGGCCCCGACCGCTGGCTTCGATGCGTCGACCACGATCAAGCGTTCCGACTTCGGCGTCGGCGCCTACGTGCCGAACGTCAGCGACGAGCTCAAGGTGCACATCACCACCGAGGCGATCGAAGCGGCTGCCTACAAGGCGAAATTCGGCAAGTAATCCTGCCGGTTTATCGAAGAGGCCGCTGCGAGAGTAGCGGCCTTTTTTTATTTCGCACTGACCCCCTCGTCGCGCAACGCCTCGAGCTTGTCCATATCCACCGCATCCACCGCGGCCTTCAGCTGGTCGATGCTGTCCACGTTGCCGCTGGCCTGGACGTTGAAGCGCTTGCCGACCATGACGCCGTACTCGCCGTCCTTCGCCTGCGTATCCCATTTTTCATGGATCACCCGGCCGCCTTCGGTATGGGACTTTTCATAGCCGTGGCCGGTGTCCTGCTCCGATTCGGGCGCCAGCGCCATGGCCACCGCCATCATCGCGCGGGCGCCGCCCATGTCGACGATCTCCAGGCGGATGGCATGGGCTGGATCGTCGCCGTAAGTGGCGTTGGCGGTGGACACCTGCATGCCGGCGCCGCCCTCGCGTGACGCCTCCGATCCCTGGCGCTTCCTGCCGTCGACGCCCTCGGGCAGGAAGGCCTTGAGCGTATCCGGCTCGATCGCCTCGACCTTTTCCTTGCCCATCCGGCCGGCCTGCGCGCCGGCCGCGGCGATCCGGTCGATCACGGGGGCATCGACGCTGATGTTGTCGTTGTCGCGATCGACCTGGGTGCGCGCGTGGTCGAGCACGACCGCGCCGCCGAAGCCCGCGCCGAGCGCCAGGGCCAGCACGATGCCGACGATCCAGCTCAGGACCAGGGCGATGATGAAGCTCACCGCGGTGTAGCCGGCGGCCATGTCCCGTGGACACTTCATGGTCGCCGGCAGGCCGAGATAGAGCAGGTAGATGCCGTAAATGGCGCCGGCCAGGGCGATCAGCGCGCCGAGCCACGGCACGATGATGGCGATGCCGGCCACCCAGGCCGCCGTCCAGGCATAGGCCGCCGCCTTGAGGGCTTGTACCGGGTCCTTGCTGCCGCCGAAGGTCGGCGCCAGGGCGTTGATGATCAGCGACATGAGATAGATCACCGCCAGGCTCAGCACATAGGACAGGACCATATGCAGCAGGCCGGCCACGAAGGGCGCACGCGCATGGATACCCAGCGCGCTGACACCGATCAGGCTGTGCTTGATGAACCCGGCAACGGCAGGCAGCGCGGCCACGATCATGATGTAGCTGGTGAACAGCCCCTTCATCGTCTCCGGCTCGGCGGCGATGACCGGCCATTCGGTCTGTGGCTCGGTCAGTATCCCCTTGATGCGAGCGACAATCTTTCCCGTATCCATGCAGTGCCTCCCCAGGTGGACGAATTCGCGGGCCGATTCTGTCGGATTTTCATGACCGGCGCGCGTGACCTCCGGCAGGCGGCTTTCCGGCGCGGGAAACGCGTGGCTCCTGTTACCATTCCCGGTCCCTATCGATCCTCGGCAACACCGGAGTTCCTTCCATGTCGACCACCCCCGCGACCAAGGTCCCGCTGATCCCGGCGAATGCCGAAAATCGTTACGAAGTGACGCGCGCGGACCTTCCGCTGTCCTGTCCGATGCCGGGCATGGAGCTGTGGAACTCCCATCCACGGGTCTACCTGCCGATCGAGGACGACGGTGGCGAGTCGGTTTGTGCTTATTGTGGAGCGCGTTACGTACTACGCGACTGAAATCACGTTCCTGCGGTAGCCTGCGGGCACGATCCCTGCTTGACTTACCGGATGCGTTACCCGGAACCGTACATGCCCGTCGATGTTTCCCCGCCCCAGCCACGATTGACCGTGGTCCAGTTGATCCCGACGCTGCATTCGGGCGGTGCCGAGCGTTCGACGCTCGAGATCGCGCGCGCCCTGGTCGCGGCGGGACACCGGTCCATCGTGGTCTCCGCCGGTGGCCGGCTGGTCGGCCAGCTCGAGGCCGAGGGCAGCGAGCACGTCACCTTGCCGATCGGGATCAAATCGCTGGCCACCCTCGGCCAGATCGGTGCCTTGCGGCGCCTGTTCCGTGACGTCTCCCCGGATATCGTGCACGCGCGCTCGCGCCTGCCGGCGTGGATCGGCTGGTGGGCGCTGCGTGGGATCAAACCGCGGCCGCACTTCGTCACCACGGTCCATGGTTTGAACACGCCCGGCAGCTACAGCGGCATCCTGATGCGCGGCGAGCGGGTGATCGTGGTCTCGCAGACCTTGCGCGACTATGTCCTGCGTCATTATCCGAAGCTGGATCCGGCGCGGATCTCGGTGATTCCCCGCGGTATCGATACCGACGCGTTTCCCTACGGCTATCGTCCCGACGACAGCTGGCGCCAGGCCTTCTTCGCCGAATATCCGACGCTGGCCGGTGCACCGTTGTTGACCCTGCCGGGTCGCGGTACCCGGCTGAAAGGCCATCGCGACGCCATCGAGTTGCTGGCGGAACTGCGCCAGCGCGGCGTCGACGCGCGATTGCTCCTGCTCGGCGCGATCGAGCCCGGCCGCGAAGCCTATGTCGAGGAATTGCGCGAACTGATCGCGAAACGGAACCTCGGCAGCCAGGTCGTTTTGACCGAAGCGCGTGGCGACGTCCGCGACGTCTACGCGATCTCGACCCTTATCCTGCAGCTTTCCACCAAGCCGGAGTCCTTCGGTCGCACCGTGATCGAAGCCTTGTCGCTCTGCCGCCCGGTACTCGGGTATGCCCATGGTGGCGTCGGTGAACTGCTTGCCGAGCTCTACCCGGCCGGTCGCGTGCCGCTGGGCGATCGCGAAAAGCTGGTCGAACGCGCCGCCGAACTGCTCCGCCTGGCGCCGCCCATCCCACCGCCGCGCAGCTACCGCCTGGCCGACATGCAGGAAGCGACGCTGGCGCTTTATGGGGAAGTGGTGACAGCTCCGGCAACGCGCTGAGCCTCTGGGTGGCGGCCCTTTTTCTGTGGGAGCGAACCCTGTTCGCTCCCACAAGGGTCCCTAGCGAGCCACGCGGTCAGGCTCTCGCAAGCGCCGCCAGGTACCGCTCCACCGACTCCCTGACGATCGCCTTGACGTCACCGAGAATGTCGCGGTGCCACGCGACGCAGCTGATGCATTTCCACAACACATTGCCGTGCCTGCCCTTGATCACGAAGGCGCGTTGGTCGATGGCGAAGCCCGGCTCGATGCCGATGCACTCGATGCCCGCCACGGTTTCGAAACGCGCGCGACGCTCCGCGACCAGTACGTCGTGTGTCGTCCACTGCTGTCCGCCGACGCCCACGTACTGCCGTTCGTCGGTGCAGATCGCGCAACGCGAGGGTGGTTGCGGACGGGGCGAGTACTGGACGCCGCAGGTGCTGCAGATAAAAGCCTGGTCGCTCATGGCGTGCTCCGGGTTCAGTCGACGAGGTCGCGAACGGGCAGGCCCTGCTCGTCGCAGTAGCGACGATAGACGGCCTCCTGGGTGACGGCTGAGTAGCGCGCCACAACCTCGCCATCGTCGCCGAGGTATTCCACCGCGCCGGCGACCACGATCAGCACGATCACCGACAGGTCGCCCTCGGTGGCCCAGCTGTCGACATTGCCGGCCGGCTCGAAGACGTAGTCGCCCGCCTGGACGATCTCGCCGGTGTCCAGGCGTCGCGCGCCGGCGAGATTGAATGCATGCACATCGCCGGTATGCCGGTGCGGCGGGATGCCGAAACCCGGTTCGACGCTCATCAGCGCCACATAACCCCGGTCGTCGCGCAGGAAGCGGATCGGTTTGAACGCACGGCCGGGGCCGAGCGGCACCCATGGGGTATCGGCTTCGGCGGTCAGGGCGGCTAGCGGTAACAGGGACATGGCGGCTTCCTCCGATGGGGTGGACGTCATCATGGATCCCCCACTGGTCTGTTAATAGATCCGATAACCGTAAATATTGATGGTCCAATTTCCCTATTCCGCTCGCGGCCGTTTTGCCGTGTCGGCCGGCACCTATAATCGCCGCCTCGCCCCCCGGTTGCCGTCCATGTCCCTGGTTCCATCGCTGAAAGCCGCGCTGCGCTCGCCGCTCCTGCCGATCTGGCTGGTGCCGGCCTTGCTGCCGCTGGGCCGCAGTCCCGAGATCGGCGTGGTCCTGGCCCTGCTTGGCACGCTGATGCTCTTCGTCCGCGACCCGCGCGCACTCGACTCGCATCCGGGCGCGCGCCTGCTGCTTTGGATGTTCGCCGCGTACTTCCTCGCCGCCCTGGTCTCGGCCTTCGATTCAATGGCGCCGGGCAAGAGCTGGAGCACCTGCGGCTGGATGCTGCGCTTCGCGCCGCTCGGCATCTATGTCTGCTTCGCGGTGCGCCGCCTGTCGAAGCTGCACGCCCTGTTCTTCGCCACGGCGGCCGTCGTCGCGCTCTGGGTACTCGACGCCTGGGTACAGGCCTTGACCGGCTGGAGCCTGGCCGGCCGTGCCGAACCCGAACGGATCTCCGGCATCTTCGGCGCGGCCAATCTCAAACTCGGTCCCGCGCTGGCGGTGTTCTCGCCCTTTGCCCTGTGGGCCGCGCGCGAGCGCTGGGGATTGCGCGGGCTGGTGATCGCCTTCGTGCTGGTGCTCGGCCCGGTCCTGCTCGCCGGCTCGCGTGCCGCGTGGCTGAGCTATGGCCTGGTCGCCCTGGCATTCGCCTGGCGCGAGAGCCGCTCGCCGCTGCGCTTCGTCGCCTTGTGCGCGGGTGCCGGTGTTCTGCTTGCCGCCGCCATGGCGATCGCCTGGGAAACCTCGCCGCGTTTCGAAGCACGCATGCAACACACCCTGGTCGCCTTGCAAGGTTCGTCCTCAGCGGTGGACGAAGCGTTGACCGGGCGGCTGGATATCTGGAAAACCAGCATGCGCATGGCCGCCGATCATCCGGTCAACGGCGTCGGCGTACGGGCCTTCCGCTATGCCTATCCCCATTACGCGCCGGCCAACGATCATTTCGTCACCGCCGAATCCTGTGGCGACGGCGAGGGTGCCTGCCATCCGCACCAGCTGCTGCTGGAAGTCCTCACCGAGACAGGCCTCATCGGCCTGTTGCTGTGGCTGACGGGTGCGGCACTGGCGATACGCGCGTGGCGACAGGCCGGTGCCTTCACCCGTGCCCGCGCATTCCCGGCCACGGTTGCGCTAGGTGTCGCGGCCTTTCCGTTGAACACCCACCTGGCCTTCTATTCGACCTGGTGGGGCCTGGTGTTCTGGTGGCTGGTCGCGGTGTGGTGCGCGGCGCTGTATGCGACCATGCCGGAAACGACGGAGCCGGCCCATGTCGCGTGAACCTTTCTCCGTCGTCCTCATCACCTACAACAACGGCGATACGCTCGAGCGTTGTCTTGCCGAAGTGGACTGGGCCGAAGAAATCGTCGTGCTCGATTCCGGCTCCACCGACGATACGGTGGCGATCGCCGAACGGCACGGCGCCCGTGTTGCCGTGCACCCGTTCGACGACTACGGCCCCCAGAAGCAGCGCGCCTTCGACATGGCCAGCCACGACTGGGTGCTGAACCTCGACGCCGACGAAAACCTCTCGCCAGGTACGCGCGCGGTGATCGAGAAGGCCCTGACCCATCCGCGTTTCGCGGGCTATCGATTGCCGCGTCGCGAACGGATGTTCTGGACCGTGCAGCACATCCTGTCCTGGCGCAACGGCCACCTGCGCCTGTTCGACCGGCGCCGCGGACGGATGAATGCGGTGCCGGTGCACGCGGCCGTCGAGGTGGACGGGCCGGTGAAGACCCTGTGGCGCGCCGACTTCATCAACGACGGTGACGGCGACATCGCCACCCGGGTGGAGAAGATCAACCGCTATTCCTCCGGCATGGTCGCGCACAAGCTCGACCGGAAGCAGCGCTTCACCGGCTTGCGCATGGTGATCTACCCGCCGGTCTTCTTTATCCGCCAGTACATCTTCAAGCGCTATTTCCTCAGCGGCTGGGCGGGCTTCATCGCCAGCGTGACGGGTGCGTTCTACGCGTTCCTGAAATACGCCAAGCTGCACGAGGCACGACGTAACGGTCGCCGCTAGGCGGCGATCGGCACCTCTTCGCGTGGCATGCCGATCGCGGTGGACACCAGGGCGCAGGCATCGAGGCGCAGGGCTTCGCGCTTGCGGAACGCCGAGCGGTGTTTGCTCTCTACCTGGGCGACATCGCGCACGGGCTCGGTAGCCGGCAGGTCGAACATGCCGTCCTTGCCACGGACGCCGCCGTTCTCCAGCCAGAAGCCGTCGTAGTCGGCCTTGATCTTGTCGGCGACGCCGGCGAACGGATGCACCGCGTTGCCTACCGCGCGGATGCGCTCGGCGCCGACCCGCGCCGCCATGGCATGAATCATCGACAGCAACAGGTTCTTCGGTCGAAGCCCGTGGCTACGCCGGGTAAGATCACGCACCGCCTCGCGGCCCGCACTCGCCGCGGCGCCCTGCAGGCAACCGACCAACACGGTGCGCCCGTCATCGGCGAAGGTGATCACCGCATAGGAAAGATGCAGGCCGGCCTCGTCCACCAGATAGATGCCGAGCTCGCCCTCGCGACCGCGGAGTGGGGGTGCCTTCAGCACGACATCCACCATGCTGCCGTCGCGCAACGGCAACGCGCCGAGGCGCACTTCCCGGCCCACGTAGAGTTCGCGGACCAGCACCGGCGGGAAATAGCGCAGGACCACCGCATAGTGGCTGGCCAGTGCGGCAAGTCGATCGGCAGGGCTCATGCGCAGGCTGATGAAACGGTGCTGGTAGCGTTCGAGCAGGGGCGGGTCGTTCTGTACGACTTGCGCCATGGGCGCCTGTGTTTCAGCGAAGGCCAGCCATGCCGCATGCCGATGCCATTGCAGCAGACTGCGGGCGGTGTATTTACAGGCGCCGAGAACACCGCGGTGGCGGACACGGCCAGTCAAGGATCGAGCGAAACGTTTCAGCGAAGACATCTGCGGGGAATCCTGTTCCCGGGGGATGTCGCGATGGTGGCGACGAAAGTTTTCGCGGAACTGTCCGGCAGTTTCGCGAAACTTTCCGTTTCTTTCCCGGGGCTTTCGCGATGCTGAGGCGTTACGCGCCATGCCACGTGAGAGCAAGAACGACAAACAGCGCGCGGCACTCATGCCCCTCACCGTCATGCCGGCGCAGGCTCGCTGTCCGAGGAAAACCTGGCGTCACGTGCAGAAGCCGTGGTGGCCGCTAGCCTTGTGGCCTGAGAGGACGAGTCGGAACAGTGCGTTTCAAAGCCT
Source organism: Luteibacter sp. (assembly GCA_036009745.1). Taxonomy (GTDB): domain Bacteria; phylum Pseudomonadota; class Gammaproteobacteria; order Xanthomonadales; family Rhodanobacteraceae; genus Luteibacter. Next base: position 14,984 of record DASYLE010000147.1, read on the forward strand.
GCGATCGTGTGTGCCCGGCCCCAAAGGACTCGCGAACAGGGTTCGCTCCCACAAGATCGCGGCGAGCTTCACCTGTGGGAGCGAACCCTGTTCGCGAGTCCCTTGGGGCCAGACCTTTCAATCTAGCCACCATAAATACACGGCGATCAGCCGGTTCTTGATCCCCGGGGCCCCGGTTGAGCAGTGAGGTGCACGCCGTATTCGGCGAATCAGTAAATCGGCAACTCACCCGGCGGTCGTGTCTTGAACCGCTTGTGCACCCACAGATACTGCTCCGGCGCCTCACGCACCATCTGCTCGATCACGCCGTTCACGCGCGCCGTATCGGCCGCGGCATCGGCACTCGGGAAATGCTCGAGCGGCGCGCCCAGACGCATCGCGTACCCCTTTCCGTCAGGCAGCCGACGATGGAAAAACGGAATCACCACCGCGTTCGACATCCGCGCCAGGTGATGCGTCGCGGTGATCGTCGCCGCCGGTACGCCGAAGAAGGGCGCGAAGACATTGTCCTTGCTGCGCATGTCCTGGTCCGGCGCGTACCAGAGCGTGCCGCCCGCGCGCAGGTACTTCACCGTACCGCGCAGGTCGTCCTTGTCGAACATCGCGTCGGCGTAGTCCAGGCGCGAACGCAGCACGATGTATTCGAAAACCTCCGAATCCATCCGTCGATACATGCCGGCAATCAGGATGCGGTAGGAGACCAGGCGCGCGCACAACTCCAGGTGCGAGAAGTGGCCGCCGACCAGCAGTACGCCGCGGCTCTGCTCACGGGCGGCCTGCAGATGCTCCAGCCCCTCGATCTTCACCGGCACGCGCCCGATGGCACGGTCGCTGCCCAGCCAGCCCAGGGCGAACTCCATCAGCATCATGCCGATGTCGCGCAGGTTGGCCCTGACCAGGGCACGTTGCTGGTCGGCATCGAGTTCGGGGAAGCACAGGGCGATATTGGTCGCGGCAATCCCCCGGCGTTCGCGGTTGAGGATCAGGGCAAGGTTGCCGATGAAACGGCCGGTCGCCATCAGCGCGCGGTAGGGCAGGCGGGCCACCAGCCAGATCACGCCCACGCCGATCCATGCCGGCCAGTGTCGTGGCCAGAGCAGTCGGCGGTCGAAGCGGGGACGTGGTGTGCCGGGCATGGCCGCGCATTGTAGCGGGCTGGCCGCTGCCGCGCCCGCTATACTGCGGCGCTTGCCTGAAGGGGCCACACGCCTTGCGCTATCTGTATACCCTGGCCATGTACCTGGTCACGCCGCTGATGATGTTGCGGCTGATGGCGCGCGGCATGCGCTATGGCGACTATCACCTGCGCTGGCGCGAGCGCTTCGGCTTCTTCGATGGCAACGGCCTGAAGGGCAGCCTCTGGGTCCACGCGGTCTCGGTGGGCGAGGTCAATGCGGCCGAACCCCTGATCAAGGCGTTGATGGCGGCCTATCCACAGGCGCCGCTGGTGGTGACCACGGTGACCCCGACCGGCTCCGATCGCGTCCGCCAGCTGTTCGGCGACAGCGTCTTCCGTGTCTATCTCCCTTACGACCTGCCATTCGCGGTAAAGCGCTTCCTGCGCAATGTGCGTCCGCGGCTCGCGGTCATCGTCGAAACGGAGATCTGGCCGAACCTGTATTTCGCCTGCCGCCGCCACGGCATCCCGCTGCTGATCGCCAACGCACGCCTGTCCGAACGGTCCTTGCGCGGTTACCGGCCCGGCCCGCTGCGCTCGCTGGTGCGCGCGGCGCTGCGCTGCGTGAGCCATATCGCCGCGCAGTCGCGTACCGATGCGGCCCGCTACCGGCTGCTTGGCGCCGAGCCCACCCAGCTCAGCGTCTGCGGCAACCTGAAGTTCGACATGCCCGTACCCTGCGATGCGCTGCGCGACGGCGAAGCCTTCCGCCAGGCCTGGGGGCGGGGACGTCCGGTCTGGATCGCCGCCAGCACGCACGAGGGCGAGGAAATGTTCGTGCTCGAGGCGCACCTTGAAGTGCTCAAACGCCTCCCGGATGCCCTGCTGTTGATCGCGCCTCGTCACCCGGAACGCTTTCGGGCGGTTGAGAGCGCCGTACGCAGTCTCGGTTTCCAGGTGGCCTCGCGTAGCATCGACGGCGCGCCATCGGCGACCACGCAATGCTTCGTGATCGATGCCATGGGCGAGTTGCTGCGCTATTTCGCCGCGGCCGATGTTGCCTTCGTCGCCGGCAGCCTGGTGCCGATCGGTGGCCACAACGTGCTCGAACCAGCCGCGCTGGCCAAGCCCGTGCTGGTCGGGCCATATACCTTCAATTTCGAAGAAATCACCCAGACCCTGATCGATGAAGGCGGCGGCGAGCGTGTTCCGTCACCCGAAGCGCTCGGCGAGCGCGTGCTGGCCTTGTTGCGCAACGAACCATTGCGCAGCCGGATGGGTATCGCCGCCAAGCACGTCTTCGATAGCGAACGCGGCTCGGTCGAACGGGTGATGCGCCTGGTCGATCGGATGCTGGAGGAATAGAGCAGAAGCGTGGGTAGGCAGCGAGCGGCCTGCCAGTAGCTCTCCGGGCGAACTGCGAGACGTCGGCAATGCACGCTCTGCTTACCCTTCGCAGGCCGCTTGCGGCTGACTTACGCTCTGGCCTCTCCAAAAAAAGGCGCCCTTCAAGGGCGCCTTTTTTCATCGGATGCCTGCCTTCTTACTGCAGCAGCGCGTTCGCCGCTTCCAGGTCCTTGACGTCGATATTGCCGGCGGTCTGCTTCAGCAACAGCTTGTTGAGGATGAACTGGTGGCGGGCGAGCGAGTAGTTGCTCTGCGCCTGGGTCAGGTTCTGCTGGGCGATCAGCACGTCGACGATGGTACGGGTACCGACCTCGAAACCGGCCTGGGTCGCGTCGCGGGCGCTCTGTGCGGAAATCACCGCGGCCTTGGTCGCCTCGACCTCGCTGATGCCGGCCACTACGGAACGGAAGAAGTTCAGCGTGCTGCGGACGACGCCGCGACGGGTCGCTTCCAGTGAGTCCTGTGCGGAGTCGCGCTGGTAGATCGACTGGCGGACCAGCGACTGGGTTGCGCCGCCGGAGAAGATCGGCACGTTAAGGGTCAGGCCAACCGTGGTCTGGCCACGGCCATTGCCGGTGCCGCCGGTATCCAGGTCGGCACCCGGCACGCGGTTCTGCAGCCAGGTCGTGTTCTTGCCGTACGAGGCGCTGGCTTCGAGGGTCGGCAGGTGACCGGAGCGGGCGGCGGTGATGCTGTGCTCGGCGGACTGGACGGTGAACTGCGCGGCGGCGATCGTCGGGCTGGTCTGCACGGCGGTGTCGACCCAGGCCTTGGCGTCGTTCGGCGAGGGCGGATCCATCGGCAGGTCTTCGCGCAGCTTCTTGAGGTTATCCGCTGGCGCGCCGGTGATCTGGGTCAGCGCTTCGCGGGCATCGGCCAGCGTGTTCTGCGCGGTGATGACCTGGGCCACAGCGGTGTCGTGCTGGGCTTTGGCATCCTGCACGTCGGTGATCGCGGACAGGCCGACGTCGAAACGCTGCTGGGCTTGCTCGAGCTGGCGCGACAGCGCCTGTTCGTTAGCCTTGGCGAAGGTCAGTGCATCGTCGCTGGTCAGCACGGTGAAGTAGGCCGTGGTCACGCGCGTGGCCAGTGCCTGCAGCGCCGCCTCATAGGTGGCGTCCTGCGCGCTCAGCTGCGAGTGCGCCGCCTGCAGATTGGCGATCTTGCTGAAGTCGAACACCGTCTGGCTGGCATTGATGCCGATGCTGCGGTTACGCGAGTGCCCGGTGTCCGGCGACAGGATGGTCGTGCTGCCGTCGGGGTTCTGGGTGGCGACGGGCGTCGAGCCGGAAACCTGCGTCTGGCTGATGCTGGCCGTTCCGCTGACCTGCGGGAGCAGCAGGGCGCGCGACTGCACGACGGTTTCGCCGGTGGCCAGGCGGGTCGAGTCGGCCTGCGACAGGACCGGGTCGTTGGCCCGTGCCTGGCGGTAGGCGTCGAGCAGGTCTTCCGCCTGGACTAGCATCGGGCACGCCGCCAGTGCCAGCGCAACGGTGAGAAGCTTCAAACGCATGGTGTCGCCTCGGTAAGGGGTGAAAAAGTGGATCAGAGCACGAAGCGCTTGGCCGGCGCGGCATGCGCCAGGTAAGGCAGATCGGTCTCGAACAGGGATTCTTCGCGGTAGCGGCCGTCGCCTTCGTGGGTCAGCAGGAGGGCCTGCTGCGCCGGCGAATCGCCGCGTACCACGAACATGCGGCCGCCCGTCTTCAGCCAGCGCACGAAATGCTCAGGCACGATGTGAACGGCACCGGTAACGACCACCGCATCGAAAACGCCTCGCGGCTGGTAGGCGTTGACCGCCTCGGCCACTTCCAGGCGCACGTTGGCGATGCCGGCCTTGCCCAGGCGCTCACCGGCGGTAGCGATGAAGTCGGCATGGATGTCGACGCTGGTGACCTGGCGGGCGAGCTTTGCCATGCAGGCGGTAAGGAAGCCCGCGCCGGTGCCGATTTCCAGCACCTCGTCGGTGTCCTGCAATTCCAGCGCCTGCAGCACGCGCCCTTCGACCACCGGCTTCATCATCACCTCGCCGTGGCCCAGCGGCAGACCGAGGTCGGCGAAGGCCATATTGCGGTGGGCGGGCGCGACGAAATCCTCGCGACGGACCTGGGCCAGGACGTCGAGCACGCGCAGGTCGAGGACTTCCCACGGCCGGACCTGGTTTTCGACCATGTTCTGCCGTGCCTGCTCGAAGTTCATAGCCATCTGTGCGTCCCGTGCGAATCGGTAAAAAAGGTCAGAAATGATAAGTGCTTAGGCGCGGTCCGACAATGCCAAGGCTGCGGCTTTCATGCTCGTTCACGAAGTGCCGGAAGTCATCGCGCTCACCTGACGGACGTCATGCCGGCACGATGAAAACCCCTTTCCGGCGGCTTGCAGCTTACCCCGTTGGCACTGGAAAAAGCCGCAGGCGCCCCCATAAATGCTAAGGTGATCAGGCGCTAAGTCGCAGACGCTGGCCCTCGAGGGCCGCCGTCGCCGGCAGCAGGTCGAGCGCTTCGTCGACGTCCGCATACAGGCTGCCATCGAGGCGCCGGATGCGACCGAGCAGGGAATCGTCGCCACGGCTGACATTGGCGATGCAGAGCCAGGCCAGCCAGCGGGCCAGGCGGCCCAGTTCAACGGCTTCGAGTGCCGAAAGCGTGCCGCGGGCGGCGAAAGCCTGGCGTCGCGCGGCGGCACCGGTCTGCTCGATCCACAGCGCGATCGCGCGCTGGGCGTGGCGGTAACCCGGGCTGAGAATCAGTTCGACCGTGGTAGGCATATGGGACCAGTGCGTTTTGCTGGTGTTCTGGAAATAACTAAACCGACGCGTATAATAAAGCCATGTCTTCTGTTTGTGAAGGTGCCAGCATGAACGCCAGCCCGAAAATGAAAGCTCAGGGTCCGGGGCGTCCCAAGGATATGGAGAAGCGCGCGGCCATCCTGGATGCCGCCAAGGCGCTCTTCGTCCAGACCGGTTTCGGCGGCACCAGCATGGACAACGTGGCCGCGGCCGCGGGTGTGTCCAAGCTGACGGTCTACAGCCACTTCGGGGACAAGGACAACCTGTTCCGCGAAGTCGTTCGCGCGCACATCCAGGATCGCCTGCCGGACGATATGTTCGCCGCGGTGCCCGGCGGCGATATCCGCGTGCGCCTGGTCAACATCGCCCATGCCTATGCCGGCATGGAAACGAATTCGGACACGGTCGGCACCTTCCGCGCCATCCTCAGCGACTGCCAGCAGGGCGGCAACCCGCGCTTCGGCCGGCTGCTCTGGGAAGAAGGCCCGGCGCGCACCCATGCGCTGATGCAGAGGCTGCTGCAGCAGGGCGTGGACGACGGCGCCCTGGTCATTACCGACGTTTCGCGTGCGGCGACCCAGTTCCAGGCCCTGCTCAAGGGCGACCTGCTGCTGCGCCGGCTGTTCGGCTGCGAGGACTGCGTGGTGAAATTCGCCGACGAGGTGACCACCAACGCGCTGGCCGCGGTCGACATGTTCCTGCTGGCCTATAGCGCCGACCGGCACTGACTTTCCCCGGCGGTGAACCGAAGGGCGATGTTTTGCGACATCGCCCTTTTTCGTGGGCGCTCCGCCACTGGCCCCCGGCCTGCACCGGGCGACGGTGAGGAACGCTGGGATATTTCCTCACCGCCCATAGCCCTCACCGTCGCCCCGGCGCAGGCCGGGGCCCAGTGGCGATGCACCGGATCCTCGCCGGGCGCATGGGCCGTTCGCTCTTCCCTCCGTTTTCTGCTTGAATAGGCGGCGAAGCGGGGGTGCCTGGTACAGGCTGAGAGAGTCCCTTCGAACCTGATCCGGTTAATACCGGTGTAGGGAGCTTCGTCCGCAGGCCCTTATCCAGCGCCTGCGCGCGGACCCGTCGCTTCGTCCATTCCCCTCCAGGACGACAAGCCGATGAATGCCATGCCCTCCGATCTCGCGCTCGCCGCGCAGGAACTCTCCGAATCAGTAACCCGGCCGATTTCCGGCTCGCGCAAGGTCCATGTGCAGGGCAGTCGCCCCGACCTCCGCGTGCCGCTGCGCGAAATCGGCCAGGCGCAGACACCGACCCTGTTCGGCGGCGAGACGAACCCGTCGATCACCGTCTACGACACCTCCGGCCCGTATACCGACCCGGATTACAGCGTCGACCTGGCCGCCGGCCTGCCGCCGGTGCGCGCCGGCTGGATCGCCGAGCGCGGCGATGTCGAGCAGCTGCCGGGCCTGAGTTCCGAGTTCGGCCGCCAGCGCGCCGCCGACCCGAAGCTTGCTGCCTTCCGCTTCACCGGCCTGCGCGCGCCGATGCGCGCCAAAGCCGGCGCCAATGTCACCCAGATGCATTACGCGCGCCGCGGCATCGTCACCCCGGAAATGGAATACATCGCGATCCGCGAGAACCAGCGGATCGAAGCGCTGCATGGCAGCGCCTTGCTCGCCCAGCATCCGGGCCAGTCTTTCGGTGCCGCTTTGCCGAAGTCGATCACCCCGGAATTCGTCCGCGACGAAGTCGCCCGCGGCCGCGCCATCATCCCGGCCAATATCAACCATCCGGAAGCCGAGCCGATGATCATCGGCCGCAACTTCCTGACCAAGATCAACGCCAACATCGGCAACAGCGCGGTCAGCTCCGGTATCGCCGAGGAAGTGGAGAAGCTGGTCTGGTCGATCCGCTGGGGCGCGGACAATGTGATGGACCTGTCCACCGGCAAGCACATCCACGAAACCCGCGAGTGGATCATCCGCAACTCGCCCGTGCCGATCGGTACCGTGCCGATCTACCAGGCGCTGGAAAAGGTCGACGGCGTCGCCGAGAACCTGACCTGGGAAATCTTCCGCGACACCTTGATCGAACAGGCCGAGCAGGGCGTGGATTACTTCACCATCCATGCCGGCGTGCTGCTGCGCTTCGTGCCGCTGACCGCCAAACGCGTCACCGGCATCGTCTCGCGCGGCGGTTCGATCATGGCCAAGTGGTGCCTCGCGCATCACAAGGAAAATTTCCTCTACACGCATTTCGAAGACATCTGCCAGATCATGAAGGCGTACGACGTCTCCTTCAGCCTCGGCGATGGCCTGCGCCCGGGTTGCATCGCCGACGCCAACGACGAAGCGCAGTTCGGCGAACTCGATACGCTGGGCGAGCTGACCCAGATCGCCTGGAAGCACGATGTGCAGGTGATGATCGAAGGTCCGGGCCATGTGCCGATGCACCTGATCAAGGAGAACATGGACCGGCAGCTGGAAAAGTGCCACGAAGCGCCGTTCTATACCCTCGGGCCACTGACCACCGATATCGCGCCGGGTTACGACCACATCACCAGCGCGATCGGCGCGGCGATGATCGGCTGGTTCGGTACCGCCATGCTCTGCTACGTGACACCCAAGGAACACCTGGGCCTGCCGAACAAGCAGGACGTGCGCGACGGGATCATCGCTTACAAGATCGCCGCGCACGCGGCGGACCTGGCCAAGGGCCATCCCGGCGCGCAGGTCCGCGACAACGCGCTGTCCAAGGCTCGTTTCGAATTCCGCTGGGACGACCAGTTCAACCTCGGCCTGGATCCGGATAAGGCCCGCGAATTCCACGACGAGACCATGCCCAAGGACGCGCACAAGTCCGCGCATTTCTGCTCGATGTGCGGGCCGAAGTTCTGCTCGATGAAGATCACCCAGGACGTGCGCGACTACGCCGCCGAACACGGCACCGACATGTTCCATGCGGTCGAGGAAGGCATGGCCGAAAAATCCGCCGAGTTCCGTGCGCAAGGGGCCGAGGTGTATCGCAAGGCCTGATTCGCGAACGCCTTTCATTCGCGCAACCGTTCACCTGTTCTTTCCATCGGCGCGCCTAACGTGGCCGGGCCAGCCGACACCCCAGGGTGTCGGCGCAACCCATTCCCACCCACTCACCGAGGAGGCAGGTCATGGCCAGCAACGCCAAGCCATTCGCGACCGATATCGAAAACATCCGCAAGCGGGCGCGCGAGCATATCGACAAGGGCGCGGTCACCAGCGGTTACAAGGCCGATCGCGAGACGGTGGTGAAAGTATTGAACGAGGCGCTGGCGACCGAGATCGTCTGCGTGCTGCGTTACAAGTACCACTACTACATGGCGCCGGGTATTCACTCGCAATCGGTCAAGGCCGAGTTCCTCGAACATGCAAATGAGGAACAGGTGCATGCTGACCGCATCGCCGAGCGCATCACCCAGCTCGACGGCGCGCCCAACTTCAATCCGGAAGGCCTGCTCAGCCGCAGCCATGCCGATTACGTCGAAGGCACCACCCTGGTCGACATGATCAAGGAAGACCTGGTTGCCGAACGCATCGCCATCGACAGCTACCGCGAAATCATCGACTACATCGGCAGCGACGATCCGACCACGCGCCGGATCATGGAAGAGATCCTCGCCCAGGAAGAAGAACACGCCGAGGACATGGCCACCCTGCTCGAAAACCTCGGCGCCACGGCCTAGGGAGCCTCTGATCTATTCCGCGCAGGCGTCACCGTTACTGTAAGCGCGCAGATCGGCGTTGGGATGGCGAAGGCAGACTGGACGTCTTTCGAGCCAGCCCGGCGGCGAGCTGCGCGCTTACAGCAACGGCCCCCACGTCTTGCTTTATAGATGATGGGGTGATGTCCAGAAGGCTCGCTACCGGCACCGCCCGGCTTGGTAAGGGAGCCACCCTTGCCGGCGCCGGGCAGCACCGGTGGCGAGCCTTCTGGACATCATGCCGCCTGCGTGGAATAGATCAGAGGCTCCCTAGGGGCCTCTGATCTAGCTATTCCACGTCGACGCGCCTGACCTGTTCGAGCCAGTGATCGAGGTTGTAATAGTTCGTCACGCGGGAAATCCTGCCGTCACGGACATCGAAGAAGGCGCCCGCCGGAAGCACATAGGCCTGCCCCCGGGCCGGCGGCAAGCCTTCGTCGGTGTTCCTGTATTCGCCATGCACGACGAATTCGGCTGCCGCATGCGTGCCGTCCTGACTGGCCATGATGGCGATACCGCGCAATTCCTCGCGATAGCAGCGCTCCATCCGCGCAAGGAAGGCGGCGAAGGCCTCGCGGCCGTGCTCGCGACCGCCCTGGTTGATGTCATGGACCACGTCATCGCTGAGTTCGGCGAGCATGCCCGCCCAGTCGCCATTGTTGAATGCCGCGTAGTAGCGGCCGATGAGATCGAGGGTGGTTGCCATATCAGTAGATGATCACCGAGCGGATGGACTTGCCTTCATGCATCAGGTCGAAGGCATGGTTGATGTCTTCCAGGCCCATCGTATGGGTGACGAAGGGATCGATCTTGATCTCGCCGCTCATATAGCGGTCCACATAGCCGGGCAACTGGCTGCGCCCCTTGACCCCACCGAACGCCGAACCGCGCCAGACCCGCCCCGTCACCAGTTGGAAGGGCCGCGTGCTGATTTCCTGGCCCGCGCCGGCGACGCCGATGATCACCGACTCGCCCCAGCCCTTGTGGCAGCATTCCAGCGCCGAGCGCATCAAATTGACGTTGCCGACGCATTCGAAGGAATAGTCGACGCCGCCGTCGGTAAGATCGACGATCACCTGCTGGACCGGCGTATCCGGATAATCCTTCGGATTGACGAAGTCGGTGGCGCCGAGCAGGCGCGCCATCTCGAACTTTTCCGGGTTGGTGTCGACGACGACGATGCGCCCGGCCTTGGCCATCACCGCGCCCTGCACCACCGACAGGCCAATGCCACCGAGGCCAAAGACCGCCACGCTGGCGCCCGGCTCGACCTTCGCCGTGTTCAGTACCGCGCCAATGCCCGTGGTCACGCCGCAGCCGAGCAGGCAGACCTTGTCCAGCGGTGCCGCCGGGTTGATCTTCGCCAGGGCGATTTCCGGGACCACGGTGTATTCGCTGAAGGTGCTGGTGCCCATGTAGTGCAGGATCGGGCTGCCGTTGAGCGAAAAGCGCGAGGTGCCGTCCGGCATCAGGCCCCGGCCCTGGGTCAGGCGGATCTTCTGGCAGAGGTTGGTCTTGCCCGACAGGCAGAATTTGCACTCGCCGCATTCGGGCGTATACAGCGGAATGACATGGTCGCCGACCTTCAGCGTGGTCACGCCCTCGCCGACTTCCTCGACGATACCGCCGCCTTCGTGGCCGAGGATCACCGGGAACAGACCTTCCGGATCCGCGCCAGAGAGCGTGAAGGCATCGGTATGGCATACGCCGGTGGCGACATTGCGTACCAGTACCTCACCGGCCTTCGGCCCGGCGACATCGACTTCCTCGATGGACAGCGGCTTGCCTGCTTCCCAGGCCACGGCGGCACGTGATTTCATGGAATTCTTCCTAAATAAAGCATCCTAGTGTAGTAGGAGCGCGCCTGTGCGCGAAAAGCCAGCAGCACCCGGAAGCCGCGAAGCCATGCCCGCGCGCTGAACTGCCCCTGGCAGCCGCCGACGACGGCCCCCTGCAAAGCGCCCCGGTTTCGGCCATATTTGTCTTCCGATCATTCAAGCCCGCGGCGTGGGGGGCTTGGCAATGCTGTCTTCGCGGCTGTGCCAACGGGCGGGCCATGCACAGCCCGACCTCCCGTCGCGGCGGCGTTCGCCGGCGACCGGTGGCCCGCGCGTACATCCCGACAAGGCCAGGAACGACAGACGTCCTGCCACCGGAACAGGTAGTCAACCATATCCAACCGTCGCGCATACGTCGCGACCGGTCGTCGCCTTCAGCGAAGGCGCTCCAGGCGATTTCGGAACCATCCGGTTCCGGATCCGATCCGGCGCGGATGTCCCGCCGGGTCGTCGCAACACCACCAACCCGTAGTGAACCTACCCAGGAGAGTTTGATGAACACGCATTTCGAACGTACCGGCGCCCTGACTGAATTGAGCAGCTATCCGCAGTGGGCCCAGGACATGGTGGCCTCTTGCGAAGACGCGAAGCACGGCGTGGTCGGGCATGAGTTGTGGACGCTCATGCGCGCCGCACAGGTCGATCCGGTGACCACCCGGCATTTCATGGTCGGCATCTGGCCGGTCATCGAGCGGTTTCCCGGCTACATGTCGCATAACTTGCTGAAAACACGCTTTGGTCGCAGTGCGGGTGACAATCTGGCCCGGCGCTGGCTGGTGCGGAATATCCGTGTCGAGCAGAACCACGCCGAGTATTGGCTGAACTGGGCCGAAGGTGCGGGGGTGCAGCGCCATGACGTCCTGGAGGGCTTGCCGCCGCAAGGCAGCCAGACCCTGGCCGATTGGTGCGAGGAGGTCAGCGCCAGGGATTCCCTGGCCGCCGGCATCGCCGCAACCAATTACGCCGTCGAAGGGGCGACCGGGGAATGGTCCCAGTTGATCTATGAAAGCGCCACGTATGCCGAAAGCTTCAGTCCCAAGGCCCGGGCGGGTAGCCTGCGCTGGCTCCAGTTGCACGCTGCCTACGACGACACCCATCCCTGGGAGGCCCTGGAAATCGTCTGTACCCTCATGGGAATGGCCCCACCTGCCGATGAAGTGGAACATATCGGCGAATGCATCAAGCGCAGTTACACCAGCATGCGTATTACCCTAGACCGGTGCATGGATGCCTATCGCTCGCTGAATGCTGTCAACGACGTCGCAGCTTGACGAGTCCAGTCGTGGCAAGGTGCGCGGAACGAAAGCCAATGCGTTAGGAACCGTAGGACGCAATGCCACACAGCCAAGCCACCTCGCCACGACCGCTTTCCAGGCGCCTCATGCCCCTGGCGTACGCGCTCGTGGCCGTGGTGGGGCTCATCCTGGCCCTGACTTGGGGAGCCCTGCAGATTCAGGTCACTCTCGCCGGATTTCTGAACGGCGAGAGTGTCTGGTCCAAGGCACAGAAACAGGGCGTCATCGACCTGGAAGCCTATGCCCGAAGCGGCAACCAGGCTCACCTGGACAGTTTCCGACGCAATGCCGCCATCCTGGCCCACGACCGCTGGGCCCGCGACGCGATCGCCAGCGGCCATTTCGACCATGCCGCGGTCGAACAAGCCTTTGCCGATGGCAGTGTCATCACCGACGCCATTCCCGGCATGGTGTTCATCCTGCAGTACTTTTCCGACATGCCGTATATGAAGGAAGCGGTGCGGGCCTGGCGCTCGACCGATACCTCCATCGACGAATTCGAGCGCATGGCCGACCGCTTGCAGGCGTCCTATGCCAAAGGCGACCTCTCGCCGGCACAGGTCGAGCAGCAAAGCGAGCGGATCAAGGCGCTCAACCGCTTCATCGAACCGCGCAGCAACCTCTTCTCCGTGGAGATCGCCAATGGCGCCTCCTGGCTCGGCCGCGTACTGTTCAGCGCCGTGCTGCTGGTCGCCACCCTCGCCTCCCTGCTATGGATGAGCATGGCCCGGCGCATCCTGAAGACCATACGCGGCACCGAGGAACGTTACAGCCTGCTCTACGACAGCGCCGGCGATGCCATCGTCATGGTCGACGAGGCCAGTGGGCGCATCCTGGACGTCAACCGCACGACCTCGAGCTGGACCGGGCGCGAAAAAGAGGAACTGGTCGGCCGTGACTTCGCCGATCTCTATGTGGATATCGCCCCGCATCGCGACCGTTCGGCGATCGGTGTACTGCGCGGCCAGGGCGACCGGCCGATTCCCGTCGAGACGCAGAGCAGCCAGACCCGCTGGGGCAATCTCGCCGTACGCCAGGCGATCATCCGCGATATTTCCGAGCGGGTGGCCATGGAGCAGGAACGCCGCGTCGCCGCGGAGGCCCTGGCCAGCATCGCCGAGGGCGTGATCATCGCCGATGCCGACCGGCGTATCGTCAACGCCAACGCCGCGCTCGGTGAGTTGACCGGCTATACCCTGCTCGAATTGCTCGGCACGCGTTTCGACGATACCCGCAGCATGCCCGATGGCCGGCCGATGCCCGCTTACATCTGGGAGGCCGTCGCGACCGAAGGCAACTGGCTGGGCGAGGTCGCAAGCCGCCGGCTTGACGGTACCGTCTACGCCGAATCGCTCAGCATCAGCAGCATCCGCGATGCCCGCGGCGTGGCGCAGCACTACGTCGCCGTATTCACCGATATCACTTCCAGCAAGGCCGACCAGTTGCGGCTGGAACACCTGGCCACACACGATCCGTTGACCGGCCTGGTCACCCGCGCCGAGTTCGAGCGACGCTGCGCACTGGCCATCCTCGATGCCCGGCGCAACCATGGTGCCGCTGCCGTACTGTTTGTCGACCTGGACGCCTTCAAGGTCGTCAACGACAGCTATAGCCACGCGATCGGCGATACCTTGCTGACCGAAGTCGCGCGACGGATCAACGGCCAGCTTGGCGAAGGTGATCTCGCCGGGCGCATCGGCGGCGATGAGTTCACCGTGCTCCTGACCAACATCGGCATCCGCGAGCGCGCCCACGATGTCGCTGGCCGGCTGCTCCAGACCCTCGCCGAGCCGTTCAACGTCGCCGACTACGAAATCTATATGAGCGCGAGTATCGGTATCGCCGGCTATCCGCTGGATGGCGGCGACCCGGTCACCCTGATCGCCAATGCCGACGCGGCGATGTACGCGGCCAAGACCGAGGAACGCAACGCCTTCCGTTTCTACACGCCCAAGATGCACGCCGATGCGCGGCGGCGCCTGCAACTGGCCGCCGAACTTCGCCAGGCGCTGGCCGGCGACGAATTCCGGCTGGTCTACCAGCCGAGCGTGGAGCTGCGTACGGGACGCATCGTCGCCGTCGAGGCGCTACTGCGATGGAAGCATCCGGAGCGCGGCGAGGTCTATCCGGACGAATTCATCCCGATCGCCGAGAGTCTCGGCCTGATCCGGCATATCGACGATTGGGTCATGCGCACCGCCTGCAAACAGCTGTGCCGCTGGGACCAGGCGCGGATGCCGCCGATCCGGCTCGCGGTCAACGTCTCGGCCGGCTCCTTCGCCCATCCCGAACTGGTCGACCATGTCAGTGAGGTGCTGGCCGACACCGGGCTCGCCCCGCAGCGCCTGCTTCTGGAAATCACCGAAAGCGCCATCCTGCGCCTGGGCGAGGACACCGAACAGACCATGCGGTCCCTGCATGAACTCGGCGTCGGCGTGGCCATCGACGATTTCGGCACCGGATATTCCTCACTGGCCTACCTGAAACTGCCGGCGGTGGCCTTCCTGAAGATCGACCGATCCTTTGTCACTGGCCTGCCCGGCCACGCCAATGATGCGGCGATCACTGAAGCAATGATCGCGATGTCGAAGACGCTTGGTCTGTGCACCATCGCCGAAGGTATCGAGAACCTTGCCCAACAGGAATTCCTGCTCCGCGCCGGCTGCATCGAAGGCCAGGGTTACCTGTTCTCGCGCCCGTTGCCGCCGGCGGACATCGAACGCCTGCTTTCGCCGAGCACGAAACATTCGGCCGCCAGGCTGACCGTCGTGCCACCGCGCCGCGCCTGATCGGGATCGCAAGAAGCGGAGGGTCTCCTCGTCGGGCGCTCCCTACAGTGGGTGACAGACCTTTCCACTGACGAGATCCGCCATGACCCGCTCGCGAGCCGAAGCCCTTCTCCCCGGCCTTGTCGACGGGCCCCTGCTTGAAGCCGAACTGGACGCCTGTGGCGCGGCAATAATCAAGGGCCTGCTCTCCCCGGATGCGTGTCATACCCTGGCAGCGTCGTACTTGCGCAACGATATCTTCCGCAGCCGGGTTGTCATGGGCCGCCACGGCTTCGGTCGCGGCGAATACAAGTATTTCTCCTATCCGCTCCCCGAACCGGTCGCCGGCTTGCGTAGCGCGCTTTACCCGCACCTCGTGCCGATCGCCAATCGCTGGAACCAGACAATGGGCATCGCCACGCGTTTTCCGCCGGAGCACGGCGATTTCATCGCGCGCTGTCACGCGGCCGGCCAGACACGGCCGACGCCACTGCTGCTCCAATACGGGCCGTACGACTTCAACTGCCTGCACCAGGACCTTTACGGCGAACAGGTCTTCCCGCTGCAGGTAGCGATCCTGCTCTCCGAACCGGGCGAGGATTTCACCGGCGGCGAGTTCGTGATGACCGAACAACGGCCGCGCATGCAATCGCGTCCGCAGGTCATTCCCCTGCGCCGCGGCGATGCCGTCGTCTTCGCCGTCCATCATCGACCCGTGCAAGGCAGTCGGGGCGTCTACCGCGTCAACCTGCGCCATGGCGTCAGCCGCGTGCATACCGGTCACCGGCACACGGCCGGCATCATCTTCCACGACGCGACGTAACCTGAAAGAGCGACAGATCTTAATAGGGCACAAATCGCCCTATTACCGGCTTAGCCTGAACCTGTCGCCCCTATCGAAAGCAGCCGGACGCCATGACCGAATACGCACACCTGTGGCTGTTCTTCGCCGTCGTCCTCGGGGTGATTATCCTGCCCGGCATGGACATGGCCTTTGTGATGGGCTCGGCGCTGGCCGGCGGGCGCCGTCGCGGCATGCTCGCCGTCGCCGGCATTGTTGCCGGAGGCATCTGCCATGTCAGCATGACGGTGCTCGGGATCAGCGTCTTGCTGCGTGCCTACCCGTGGGCGTTCAACCTCCTGCTCGCCGCCGGCACCTTGTACATCGCCTATATCGGCTTCACGCTGACGACGAGCCGTCCCTCGCAAACCCAGCCGTCTCCCGAACCCGTCGTCGTACCCCAGGGGCGCATTTTCCGACAGGCGGCCATGACCGCCCTGCTCAATCCGAAAGCCTACCTTTTCATGCTGGCGATCTTCCCGCAGTTCCTGCGGCCGTCGTATGGGTCGATCGGTGTCCAGGCCGTCGTGCTGTGGACCATCATCGCGGTGACCCAGCTGACGGTCTACGGCGCACTGGCGCTGATGGCGGGCCGCCTGCGCGAGCGATTCCAGCGACAAGGCCGTTCCACCACCGGCCTGGTCCGCGGCGTCGGCATCGTGCTTATCCTTGCCGCGGTCGCGACCGGCGTCGAAAGCTGGCGACGCTTCAGCGGATGACATCCGCACCACGCGCCCCTCACACCGTATAAACAGGGGCCACGTGCAGCATGGCGCATCATTCCGGAGGGAGTTTCGCCATGCTCGTCACCATCCTGATCGTCGTCCTTATCCTGGCCCTCGTCGGTGGCCTGCCGACCTGGGGTTATTCCCGCTCGTGGGGCTATGGCCCGAGCGGCGGCATCGGTCTGGTCCTGGTGATCCTGCTCGTGCTTTACCTGCTGGGCATGCTTTGAACCGGATTCACCGATAAAGCAACTCGCCGAAGTGGCGCTTCTGCTCCGCCGTGAGTGGCGTGGCATCGACCAGGGCGGTCAATCCATCGAAGCGCTCGTCGAACGCGGCCACGCAGGAAGCAAAACGTGCGCCGCGTCCGGCATCGTCACCGGACATCGCATAGGCCAGGATCTGCGCGGATTGCGCGGCAAGCTCGATAGCCTCGGGCAAGGCGGAGATATCGCCCCACACTTTCTTCATGAAGGCACCCGCTTCCCTGGCCCGCTTCATCCGGTGGAACAGATCGTCGGCGATCGCGCAGGCAGGGTCGAAGTGAATCGTCAGCTCGTGCGCATACTGTGTGGACGCGGCATCCACTTCGATGCGAACCGCCATGCGCCAGGCATCGTAACGCCAGCTGTCGGGGCCGCCGTCCTCATCGTATGGCACACGCTGCCCATCCCGGTACACCGCTTCGGGCAAGCCCGCATTCGGTAGTTCCACCAGATAGCTCCGTGCGTCGGGACGGCCGCGATAGTCGCCTTCCATCGCGCCGATGACGATGCGGTGCGTATCCCGGTCCGACTCACTTTCGACCAGCGTTCGGGCGAAGCCGCCGCGCTGGTAGGCCTGCGAGACGCCGTCATCGTCGTAGATCGACGTCTCGCCGCCCGCGCCCGGATAGATGCGCAAGACCATGCAGGCCGGCGCCCGCGCCAGATGCTTCAGTCCATCCCGGTAAAGCGGCAGGACACTGCCGGCGCGGATAAACACCGGCGTTTCCTCCAGCGTGTATCCCCGCTCGAACATGCGGTCGCCTTCGAAGGCCTCCGCCGCGTCGCGGCTGTACCACACGCCAGGCGGCAGCCAGATGGCGACCTGGGCCACGTCCTCGACCATCGGCGCGGTCACCGGTGCAACCAGCAGCGCGTCGCCGAACATGTACTGTCCCGGCACCTCATACGCGACGTCTTCGCGCGGCCAGTCGTAATACATCGGCCGCACCAGCGACACGCCGGTATCGTAGGCCTCGCGCGAGGCCGCATAGATATACGGCGCCAGCCGGTAACGCAGGCGGATCGCCGCATTGATCGCTTCGCCATAAGGCGGGCCGAAATGCCACGGCTCCTTGTGCAGGCTCGCCTCTTTCGCCGAATGCGTGCGCAGCACCGGGCTGAACACGCCGTACTGCACCCAGCGCACGTACAACTCCGGATCCAGCCGCCGCTTGCTCCGCGGAATCGCCTTGTCGAAGGTGTGCCCACCGATATCGTGGCTCCAGTAGCCATAGAGCACGTTCGATGCCGTCGCCGTGAAGTACGGCTGGTAAGCCAGCGAGGCCCAGGAAATCACGCTGTCGCCGGAGAACCCGATCGGGTACCGATGATTCCCGATACCGCCCCAGCGGTGATAGATCAGCCCACGCGCATCGTCATGGCGCTGCATATCGTTGAAGAACGCATGGTTCAGCCACCACACATTGCTCAATCCGGGCAAGGCCTTCGACTCGGGCCATTGCTGGTAATCGAGCCACCAGAAATCGACGCCCTCGCGCTGCAACGGATGCAGGATCGTTTCGAACAGTGCATCCATATACCGTCGTGACGCCGCCTCGAAGGGAATCGGCTCACGCGTCGACGGGTCGAGATCCAGCGCGCCGGCCATCGCCTCGTAGCGCTCCTCGGTCGGCGGCACGCCGGAAGCCGGATGCAGGTTCAAGGTGACCTTCAGGTCCTCGCCATGCGCCCAGTCGAGGAAGGCCGGCGGATCGGGAAACAGGCTGCGATTGAAGGTATAGCCGGTCCAGCCGGACGGCTCGCCGAAGCTGTCCGTCACCTCTTCTCCCGGCCGCAGCGACAGACCTGGCGTCGTATGCCAGTCCATATCCAGCACGATCACATCCAGCGGCAGGTGCTCACGCTCGAACCGGGCGACGAGCGTGCGCAGTTCCTGATCGGAATAATTCCAGTAACGCGACCACCAGTAACCGAATACGAAGCGCGGCGGCATGGGCTGTGGGCCGGAGACCGCGGCAAAGTCGGCAAGCGCGCCACGAAAATCAAAACCATAGCCAAAGAAATACAGGTCCTTCGCCTCGCCCTCGGCGCGCGGAGCGACCCAGCCCTTCTCGTCGAAGAGGAAACCCCGCGAATCGTCCACCACATGCCAGCCCCGTCGCGACAAGATGCCCTCCTCCAGGGGCAGCTTCGTGCCGTCCGTCCAGGTATCGCCGTCATAGCGATCCAGCGTCCGATAGGTGCCGCCGAGATTGGCATCGTCGACCGAGTCCGGCGTCCAGGTGCCACCCTCGCGAACGACTATACGCAGGTTGCCGGCACCCGGAGCGTCATTGCCCTTGGCGTGGACAAGCCGGAGCACACCCGTATCGATCGACAATTGCCGCTCGTCCTCCGATACCTCGAACGTGGGTACCGACAATGCCCGACGCACGGCGAACTGCGTTTTCGCGTCGTTGAAGCGCCCGGCAGGATCCCATTCGATGCGGATCAACCGGGGTGTCAGTACCGTGAAACGGAACGGTCCGCGCACGAATACCGCGCGATCGTCAGCCAGCCCATCGCTCTCCCGGCTCGGGGAGGACGGCGACTCATAGGAGATAGCGGGGAGCATCGTCAACTATCGGAAGCAGGCACAAGCCGCTATGGATAACCCAGGGCACGCGTGAAGTGCAAGGTCGATGTTTATACCGTGCCGAGGCGGCGCTCGTACGCGGCGCGGTCCGCCGCCGAAAAACAGCAGAAGATCACTTCACGCAAGGCACTGTCATTTTCCCCGGCATCGGCGACGGAAGCCACCGCGATCCAGGTCGCCAGTTCGATCGGATAGCCATAGATGCCCGTACTGATCGCGGGAAACGCGATAGTGGCCAACTGGTACTCACCGGCAAGCTCCAGCGAACGGCGATAGCAGGACGCGAGCAAGCCGGGCTCGCCCTTTTCGCCGCCGTGCCAGACCGGCCCGACGGCGTGGATGACGTAGCGTGCCGGCAGACGGAAGCCCGGGGTGATCTTCGCATCCCCGGTATCGCAGCCGCCGAGTTCGCGGCAGGCCTGCAGCAGTTGCGGACCAGCGGCGCGATGGATAGCACCGTCCACGCCACCTCCGCCCAGCAGCGAGCTATTGGCCGCATTGACGATCGCATCGACCTTCAGCGTGGTGATGTCCGCGTGCACGGCGCGCATGGTGAAGGCCATTGTTATCTCCGCCCTATGCGCCTGCCTGATCGCTGACGTCGATCGCCGAACGATTGCAGGCATTACGCCGGGTAATGGTTCATCAATTCGTGCCTGCAGTGTACTGCCGTCTGTGGGAGCGAACCCTGTTCGCTCCCACAGACGGGGCCCCGCAATGCGGGGCCCCGTCCCTCAGCCCTGGTTCTTCTTCAACCAGGCGTCGATCGCAGGCAAACGCTCATCGCGAACCTTGGTGCGATAACGGATATTGGCCATCGCGCTTTCGGCGGCACGACGCGAGCCGGCGGCGATATGGGCATCGGCGTAGACCTTGATCTTGTCCACCATGGCCAGGTCCAGCGAGCTGTTGCCGAGCACCGGGTAGTAACGGCTGCTCGAGGTCGAATCGACCAGCTTGTCGACTTCGGCACGGTGGGCAACGGCAAAGTCGAAAGCCATGTCCGGATGCTGACGGGCGACAATCGCGATCATGCCGGAACTGTTGGTCGCGCCGGGCTCGTCGGTCAAGGCGAGATCGAGCGCGCGCCTGGCCTGGACATTGTCCTTGACGGTGGACAGCAAGGCATACAGTTCGTCCTTGACCAACGGGGTCTTTTCCGCTTTTGCCTCGGCGCGCAGCTTGTCCCAGGTGGCCGCATCGGCATGATTGGCCACGACCGCAAGGATCGACTTGCGCAATTCGGCGGGCATGTCATTCGCCGCATAACGACGCTGGGCCTCGGCGACGACCGCCTTGTCCCCGAGCATGCCGAGCGTCTGGATCAACTGGGTACGCAGGACCGTGGTCGGTGCGGACTCGCCCGCCTTGGCTGTCCAGCCGACGCGCTCGAATACCGGATGCAGCTTCGATACGGCGAAAGCACTGAAGTTGGCCTGCCTCGCGTCGTCGCCACGATAATAGGCATAAAGACTGCCCAGGCTCCCCGCCACATCGCCCCAGATCTGCGGCTCGGCATCGACCGGCGTAGCCTTGACCAGATCCAGGTAATCGGATGCGGGCTGTAATCCTGTCATGCCCAGCGCCCAGGTGTCGGCCATCAGGCCGAGCTGGTCGATCGGTGCCAGCTTGTTGAAGCCATCACGAACCTCGGCGAATTGCGCTGGCGCGTAGAGCGTGCGGTAGTAGCCACTCTGCCCCGCATTGACCACGACCGCGCCGCAGCCGGGCACGACCAGGTTGGCCTGGCCATCGACCACGGTATTTACGGGAGTGCCACCGATCGTCTGCGCGATCACCGGCACGTGCCACCTGAGCGGCGTCTTGTCCGGACGATCGCGGGTGAACTCGCCCTGGGTCAGCTTCAGCGTGGTCTTGCCCGCGCTGCAGGTGGCCGATTCGACGCGGATCATCGGAATGCCGGGCTGCAAGGTGAAGTCGTGGGCGATCCGGGTGACCGGCTTGCCGGCGGCGGCCACTTCCACTTCGCGCCACAGGTCGTCCGAGGCCGTATTGCCGTAGGCATGAGCCTTGATGTACCGGCGTACGCCGTTACGCCAGGTATCCGCGCCGACATAGCCCTCGAGCATGCGGATGACCGCCTCACCCTTTGAGTAAGTAATGGCATCGAACGCCTGGCTGGCCTGCTCGACGGTTTCCACGTGCTGCACGACCGGGTGCGTGGTCGCCACCGCATCCTGCGACATCGCCTGGTCGCGCACGTCCACGGCGTCCAGCTCGGTATGCCATTCCGGATGCAGTTTCTCGGTAGTGCGACCGGCCATCCACGAGGCGAAGCCTTCGTTGAGCCAGAGATCGTCCCACCAGCGCATCGTCACCAGGTCGCCGAACCACTGGTGGGCCATTTCGTGGGCGGCGATCGAGAAGACTTCCTGTTTGTCCGACAACGTCGAAATCGACGGATCGAGCAGCAAGGCATACTCGAAGGTGTAGATCGCGCCCCAGTTCTCCATCGCGCCAAAGAACTGGCTGCGGCCGGGCGAGGCGATATTGTCGAGCTTGGGCAGCGGGTATGGCACGCCGAAGTAATCGTTGTATTCGTGCAGCACGGCCTTGGCCGATGCCAGTGCGAAGCTGGCCTGTCCGGTCATGCCCTTCTGGGTAACCACGCCGATCTCGGTGCCATCGGAGGTGGTGGTAGCGCGGTCGAATTCACCCAGGCCGAAGAACAGCAGATACGTCGACATTTTCGGCGACGGCGCGAAAGTCACGCGGGTCAGGCCCTTGCCGACTTCCGTTTTCGACGCGGCAGGCATATTGCTCACCGCCATCTCGCCGCTCGGCACGGTGGCATCCAGGTTGAACGTCGCCTTGTAGGCCGGCTCGTCCCATGAGGGAATGAAGCGGCGCGCGTCGGAATTCTCGAACTGGGTATACAGGGCGCGCTTCTTGCCGGCCTTGGTATCGTAGTCGATGGCGAACAGGCCATTGGCCTGGGTACCGATCTTGCCGGTGTACGTCATGGCCAGGCGGTAGCTGCCGGCGGGCACCGCCTGGGCGAAGGTAAAGGTGGCTGTCTGCGCGGCGGCATCGACAGCGACCTTGGGCGCCGCGAAGGTAAGCTTGCCGGCGACGGGTGCAAGGCCGACCGACGAGAAGCTCATGTCGATCGCGTTGAGGGTAATGCTGGTGGTCGGCTCGAGGACATCGATGGTGACTGTCACCTTGCCATCGAAGCTCAGCGACCCGGCATGCGGCACCACGGAGACGTCGTAATGGGTAGGCCGCACGCTACGCGGCAGCTGGGTGGTGGCAAGCGTCGCGGCGGGCGCGGCGGGCGCGGCGGCAACAGTCGTCATCGAAACGCCGGCGAGCGCCAGGGCGATCGCGGAAACCAGGTAACAACGCAACATGACATCCCCTCGAAGATTCTACGAAGCAGCGGAATTATTCACGGACGAGATCCAGCCATTCGTCCCCCCGGGCGATAGTGACGCCTGGCATGGGTAGCCAGACACCGCCGGAAGTCATGGGAGGACGCGCCGACCGCGGTTCGCCCGAGGGTCGAAGTCAGGCGTAGGTAGCCTCGCCCAGGCCGAACGACCAGTTCTCCTTGGGCACTTCGACCAGATTGACAATGACATCCTCCTTGCGGATGCCGGTCAACGCATGGGCGCCATCGACGATGGCCCGATAGAACGCCTTCTTCATCTCGACCGTGCGACCGGCGTTGAGGGTGACCTGGATCAGGACACAGTCGGGGCTATGCTCGATACCGAGGTAACTCGGCGCGATGACCAGGCCGGACGCCGGATGCTCGGTAATGACCATGAAGCGATCGTCGGCGGGTACGTTGATCGTGCCGATCATCGCGTCATAGACCGCCTTGCCCAGCGCGGACCGGTAACTCTCGGGTTTTCCTTCGCGGAGGTCGATTCTTACCAGGGGCATGATGGTGTTCCTCGGGAACGTGTGGGCGAAAACAACGAAGGCGCACCCCGCCATGCGGAATACGCCCTCGTTTTACCTCACTCGGGTCTCAGAGGAAGCCGAACAGGCCGGTACGGATGTACAGGTCCAGGTTGGCGACATCGAGCGTACCGATGCCGGCACCCGGCTCGTAGCCGCCGATACCCTTATAGAACCAGTTGTCGCCCGCCTTGATATCGTTGAACGGCGTGAACTTGCCGTAGCCGAAGAGCAGTTGCATCGCATACACCTGTGGGTTCCACAGGCCGATACGATGGCCGCTACTCTGGCGCAGCAAGGCACTGATGCCGTTAAGCTGCGGCGCCACGAAGCTGGTGCCACCCTCGCCGGACAGCAGGCCACCGTCGGATGTCGACACGAAGATATAGCCGGTCTCCGGGTCCGCGTTCAACGAGATGTCCGGCAGGTTGCGGCCATGGAAATTTGCCGGCAGCTTCAGCAAGGTCGTCGGCCCCGCGGCGGGATCGTTGAACACGAGCGACTGCTTGGTCTCGCTATTGCGGATGCCCTTGGTGAACAGCTGGTAGAACGGCGTCCGCCAGTACACGCTGACACCGCCACCGCCACCCGATGCGAACAGGTCGATCGATCCCGGGCCGACGTTCTTGTCGAAATAGTCCTGGATGTAGCGCCAGCTCCAGACGCTTTCCTTGGTAATGGCCGCCGTCGGGCCGCCGCGGAAACTATAGGTAAACGGCACGGTGGTGCCGCCGGCACCCGTGATGTACGGATCGGAGGCCGGCGAATCCACGGTCAACGGCGCGCTGAACTCATTGGGCCCGGTACCGGTGCCCAGGCCACGTACCGTGTCGTACGCGCCGGAATCGCCGGTTGCGGCGAATACGGACTGGCCTTGCGCGGCGGCTTCCATGAAGAGCTGGTGGAATGCGACCAGGTCGCCGACGTCGGTGGTATCGGTATTCTTCGCGCCATCGACGTTCAGTGCGGCGAAGTTGAAGATTTCCGGCGAGCCCCAACTGGTTGAAATGCTTTCAGCCTTGTTGTCCGAAATCGCCTGGGCAAAGGCGTCGGTGAAGCCGTTGCCGGCATTCGGCGCGTCATAGACGATGATGTTCGCGAACGGTGCCAGGCCGCCGGACTGCTCCACATCGAGCGCGGTCTCGCCGCTACCGTCGTCGATCACGCCACCGCCGTCGACGTGGACCCGGGTGATGCGGTTCGCCTTGGTCGCCAACCCGATCGTGGTCCAGTACGTCGTCGCATCCTCGGGGAAGAAGTCCGATAACGTCACGATCGCAAGCGTGCTGCCCTTACCGGTGATGCCCCGCTTGTAAAGCGGGTTGATATCGTACATGTCAGCGACATCGCCGACGGTGAAGCTTCCAGGCTCGCCGGTGGCGGTCGGATTACTGGTGGGATTCTGCGGCGGCGTGACCTTGGCCGCCGACTTCGCATTCAGTGTCGGCGTACTCGGAAAGGACGGCGAACGCATGCGATGCGAAAGATACGTCCTCTCGTTGCTGAGACCGGACGTGGAAACCACGAGGTTGGCGATCGACGAGGGCAATACCACTGACTTCGCCGGCCGATGGAAGCGCTGCCCTGTCGGCGAGACGTAGTCGTGGATGGAGGTCTGGAACGCGGCACCGAACTGCGCCAGTGTGCCGGTGACCCGGATCGCCTGATGGCTGTCGAGCACCAGGCCGGTCAGCCCCTGCTTCTTCAGGAAGGCCTGCACCTGGGCGATTTCCGCATTGGTCGCGCCATACTTGCTGGCGAAATCGGCGGTACTGATGAATTTCTGGAAATTGCGGTTTCCCGGAGTGACGGTGTCCTGGATGTACTGCTCCAGTGCGTCCTGGTTGTGCAGGCGCAACATCAGGGTAACCGTGGTGGCCTGGGTGTTGCTCGCCGCGCCCATGTCGGTGCTGGGCAGGGTATCGGCGGCGGACGCCAGCGTCGCAAGGCCGGAGAGAATGAGCGCGAGGGATGCGGCCAGGGCGGTGCGATGAAGTTTGCTGTTCATCGGAATTCCTTGAAGACGGACGAATGGAGCTGACCGGTACTTCGGCACCTGCCCCGGCCTCCCGGCCACGGCGGTGTCGCTTTCCGGCCAGGCCGTAAAGCGTTGCATCGAAAGAAAACCCTATGGCGGCGGGGCGCATCCCCCTGTGCAAACAACGCGCCTCACCGACTGATGAAAGCTAACGCAGTGTCGTGTGAAATTGGGGCAATTTCGAATCGAAAGTTTTTACGAATAATTCTTGGCTCATAAAAAAACCGGGACGCCCTTCGCGTCCCGGTTTTCTTCACGACAACGATCAGAAATGGATATTGAACAAGCCGCTGCGGATATACAGGTCCAGGGTCGCCACATCGAGCGTGCCGATGCCCGCGCCCGGCTCATAGCCGGCCTTGCCGTCGTAGAACCAGTTGTCGCCCGTCTTCACATCGGCGAACGGCGACAGGCTGCCGTAACCGAGTGCGAACTGCATCAGGTACATTTGCGAATTCAGCAGGCCGACGCGGTGCCCGGCGCTCTGCCGCAGCAACGCGCTGATACCATTCAGCTGCGGGGCGACAAAGCTCGTGCCACCCTCACCCGAGACCAGGGCGCCGGACGATACGATCAGATAGCCGGTGTTCGGATCGGCATTGAGCGAGACATCCGGCAAATTGCGACCGCGGAATTTCGAGGGCAACTGGACGAGCGTGGTCGGGCCATTGTCCGGGTCGTTGAATACCAGCGCCTGGCCGCTCTCGCTCTTCTTGATACCGCTGGTCAGCAACTGGTAGCTCGGCATCGGCCAGTACACGCTGACGCCACCACCACTACCGGTGGCGAACGTGTTGAACGACGCACCGAAGTTGGCCTCGAAGTAATCCTGAACGTAACGCCAGCCCCACACGCCTTCCTTCGAGAAAATCTCGTCGGCGCCACCGGGAATATTGAAGGTGAAGGGACGCGTGGTGCCACCGGCGGCAGTGATGTAGGGATCCGAGGCAGGCGAATCGACCGCCAACGGCGCGTTGAAGAAGCCGATATCAGTGCCGGTTCCGAGCTTCTCCACGGTGTCGTACGCGCCCGAATCGCCAGTGGCCGCGAATACCGATTGGCCCTGCGCGGCAGCTTCCATGAAGAGCTGGTGCAACGCCATCAGATCGCCAACGTCCGTGGTGTCGGTAACAGCGGCGCCGGGGATGTTCAGCGCGGCGAAATTGAACAGTTCCGGCGTACCGAAGCTGGTCGAGATGCTATCTGCCTGGTTGTCCGAAACGGCTTGCGCGAAGGCGTCCACGAAGCCGGTACCACCACTCGGAGCGTGGTACACGAGAATGTCGGCGAACGGCGCAAGACCACCGGCCTGTTCGACGTCAAGCGCCGTCTCGGCGCTATTGCCATCGATCGCGCCACCGCCGTCGACGGGGATCTCGGTAATGCGGTTCGGCTTCGTAGCAAGACCGATCTGGCTCCAGTAGCTGACCGCATCATTGGGATCGAAGTCGGACAAGGTGACGATAGCCACCGTGCTACCTTCGCCAGTGATGCCGCGCTTGTACAGCGGGTTGATATTGTAGAAATCGGCAACGTCACCCACCGTGAAGCTGCCCGGCGTGCCAGTGGCGGTCGGATTGGTGGTGTTCGTCTTTGGCGCCTTCGCAGCGCTTTTCGCGTTGAAGGAAAGCGAATGTGGTGCCAGCGGGAATTGCGGTGCGCTAAGCCGATGGGAAACGTACTTCGGTTCGTTGCTCAGACCCGTCGTGGCAACCACGAGGTTGGCGATCGACGATGGCAGCAAGGCAGCCTTGACCGGGCGATGGAAACGCTCACCCTTCGACGAGACGAAGTCGTGGATCGGGGCCTGGAACGCGGCGCTGAACTGGGCGAGGCTGCCGTTGACGCGGATCGCCTGGCGGCTATCCATGACCTGGCCGGTCAGGCCCTGCTTGCGCAGGAACGCCTGCACCTGGGCGACGTCGGCATCGGTGGCGCCGTACTTGCTGGCGAATTCGGCGGTACTCAGGAACTTCTGGAAATGGGCGCTGCCCGGCGTGACGGTGTCCTGGATGTACTTCTCCAGGTCGGCCTGGTTGCGCAGGCGGAGCATCAGGGTGACGGTGGTGGTCTGCGCGTTGCTGGCTACGCCGACATCGGTGGCCGGCAAGGTGTTGGCGGCAGCGGCAACCGTGGCGACGCCGGACAGGCAAAGCGCGAGAGACGCGGCCAGGGCGGTACGATGAAATTTGCTGTACATCGGAATTCCTCGGGAGGGACGAATAAGCTGGCCGGTTTTTCGGCGCCTGTCCTGGTCATGCGGCCACGGCGGCGCCGCTCTCCGGTCAGAACCGTAAAGCGATGCGTTGAAAGGACGACCCTATGGCGGCGGGACGAATCCCCCAAGAGCTAACGAAACGTCGCGCCGACTCCGTGAACGCTATTCCGGGGTGATGACAGTGCGGCGGCATTCCGACGCAAAATAAAATGACAAAGCCGTGGCATGGCGGGTATTTGACGACGGCGAATTGCAACACAGACTGTCATCGCACATGTCGTCCAAGCCCGTCAGGCCTTTAGCTCGCACACATGCAATAAGACGACTAATCTTGCGCCACCTGATGCAGGAATCCGCATAATGCAGCGCACCGGCCTTTTTGAACTGAACGCGGTTGTCGCGGTGTCGACCCATCGCAACTTTCGCCAGGCAGCCATCGAACTGGGAATGTCGCCGTCGGCGCTCAGCCATGCGATCGCCGCGCTCGAAAAACGCATGGGCGTCAGACTGTTCAACCGCACCACGCGAAGCGTGTCCCTGTCCGAAGCAGGCGAGCACTTCCTCACGCGTGTACGACCGGCTTTGCGTGAAATCGCCGATGCCATGGAGGCGGTCAACGCCTTTCGCGACACCCCGACCGGCGTGCTGCGGATCAATACTTCCGAAGGTGGCGCGCAGCGCATCCTCGCACCCGTCGTGCTCGAGTTCCTCAGGCGCTACCCTGACATGCAGGTGGAGATTGCCACCGAGGGACGCCTGGTCGACATCGTTGCCGACGGTTTCGACGCCGGTATCCGGCTCAGCGAAGCCCTGCCGCAGGACATGGTCGCCGTCGCGTTTGGTCCGCGCGTGAGCTTCGCCGTGGTCGGCTCGCCGGGCTATTTCATGTCGCATTCGACACCGCTCACGCCAGCCGACCTGGCCTCGCACGAATGCATCCGCAACCGCATGCCGAGCGGCAAGCTATTCCCTTGGGAATTCGAAATGCACGGCCAGGAAGTCGCTGTCGACGTCAAAGGCCAGCTGACGCTAGACAACCATACCCTGATGATTGAAGCCGCCATCCACGGCGCAGGGCTGATCTGGACCAGCGAGTGGGCAGTGGAGGCGCCCATTGCCGACGGACGCCTGGTGCGGGTTCTCGAAGACTGGACGCCACCCTATCCGGGCCTGTGCCTGTACTACCCGGGCCATCGCCATGTACCGGCGGGGCTACGCGCGTTTATCGAGGTACTGCGCGAAACGACGAGTCAATAGCGCACATGTGCTTGACCCTCACGCAACGTCAGGCCGTAACGTCCGTTCCACGCAGACAGGAGAACAGGCAAATGCTGTTGAAAATAGGTGAGTTGGCCAAACGCACGGGACTCACCGTGCGCACGCTGCATCACTACGACAGTATCGGCCTGCTCAAACCTTCCGCGCGTTCCGATGCCGGCTACCGGCTGTACGACCGGACGGATATCGCCAGGCTGCATCAGATCCAGGCCCTGCGCCGGCTGGCCATGTCGCTGTCGGCCATCGGAGCCCTCATGGCGGGAACGGGACCCGGCCTGCCCACGATCATCGACCAGCAGCTCCGCCTACTGGGAGAACAGATCGAGCGGACCGAAAGACTTCGAGACCGACTCGGTCAACTGCGCCAGCAGCTGACTGACGGCCAGGAGCCCGAACTCGCCGACTGGTTGACCACTCTGGAGCTGATGACCATGTACGACCGCTATTTCTCCACCGAAGAACTGCAAAGGCTGGCTTTTGTCGGAACCGACACCGATCGAAAATCGGCGTGGGCGGCCAATGTCACCGTGGCGCGGGCGATGATCGACCGCGGCGTCTCGCCGAGCGATGCCGAAGCGCAGATCCTCGCCGCACGCTGGATGGGCATGCTCGAAGAGGATACGGATGCCGACCCCCGCCTTTTCCATAAGCTCAACCATATGTTCGGCGAAGAGCCTGGGATACGCGAGCAGACCGGTATCTCGGCGGAAGTTACGGCGTTTATTCATAGCGCATTCGCCGAAAGCCGGCTCGCCCTTTACGAAAAATATCTTTCGCCGGACGAATACGCATTCATGCGTACGAACTTTCCTGGACATTCGAGCGATTGGCCCGAACTGATCGCGTCGGTTCGACAGCATATGGACCACGGCGTCTCCCCGGAGGACCCCGAGGTCAGGGCTCTCGCGGAACGTTGGTTCACGATGTTCCGCCGCTACGCCGGCGATGATCCAGCCACATGGATGAAAATCCGCCTGGCACATGAAAAAGAGCCCGGCCTGCTCAAGGCTGCATGGATCGACGAGGCCATGATCACGTTCATTGGCAAGGCGATTGGCAGGGATCGCACACCTTCGTAGCGGTCCGTACCATCCTGCCTCTAAACCCTAATCTTCAACTCATGGCTGCAAGATCGCGGGTTTTGAAAAAGAGTTGTTCTTCAGCTTCTGATCACTCATCCATCGTGATCAGTTTTTCGATATCGTCGATGGCGAAGGCGTGGGCGATGCGTTCGCGATCGGATTCGTCCATCAGGTAGCACACCGCGTCGAGTGCACGCCGCGTGCGCAGGGCCTCGCCGCGCCTGACCAGGTAACCGTCCGCGCCATAGGTCACGGTATAGATCGCCCGCTCTCCATGTCGCCGGCGATATTCGATCGTGCGGTATTGCGTCGTGCCTGTATCCATGTCCGCCTCCGCTCGGCGGCCATCCTTGCGTTCCCCCGCAATACACAAAGCATACCGACCGCCAATTACCGATTCGTGAAGTTGGCGGCATGATCGTGTTACGAATCTTTTCCGCGTGCCAAGAACGCCTTCACTCGAAAGCCACGGTTTCTTTGGCTGCGGCGGGCGATGCTTGCAGCACTATCGGAGGAGAACATCGTGGCAACGAAGAAAAGCGATCAAGGCAAGCAACCACCCGCCCCAAAGGAGACAGGCCGCGATACGCCCAAACGGCCCGAGGACACCACGAGTTCCGGCGATGCCCGCAATGGCGCCGGCGAGGACAATCACGCGTCGCCAGATAAGCGCTGACCTTATCCACCGGAGATCATCCCTCATGTCCGATGACCTGAAGAAGACCCAACCGCAGGACGCCAGCAAGGTCAATGTCCACGAAAGCTGGGAAGTGGCTTACTGGACGAAAAAATTCGGTTGCACCGAGGCCGGTTTGCAGGCAGCCGTCAAAGCCGTTGGCACCGGCGCCAATGCGGTTGAAAGCTATCTGAAGCGCAATAAGTAACGCATTACGGCTTGACGGTGCACTCGTAGATCGCCTGGTAGTCGTATCTCGGGGCGCTGGTTTGGCCAACCGACTGCGTCATCGGCAATTCGACGCGGGACTTGATCGCGCGAAGCCGGGCGTCGCCACCGCAGGTCGTTCGTGCCATGGAGGCGCAGGGTGCCGTACTGGTCGCCTCGGCCGTGCATCCGACGGTCAGCAGCGGGCGCGAATTGTCATTCCGCTTCGGCAGGCTGTCGCAGCCGGCAAGCAGACCGATGGTCGCGACGAGGAGCCATCCCCCTTGGAAAATCATCATACGCGCCATTGGTGCAACCTCTGCTTCAGCCAACACCCATTATCGGCGCGGGCCTATGACGGGGCAATGGCGGGCCAGTGACATGGCTCGGGGGAAGGACCGGCTAGGTCAGGTGGTCCAGCCCATGGTGGATCGAAAGATGCGCCTTCTGCTCCGGCGAGCCCTCGACGGCGTGGGCGATATCGGCCAGCTTGATGTTCGCCGGCCGGCCGTTTTCGTCGACGACGCGCAGGTTCTGGATAGTCGCCGTCTCGCCGTGCATGACGAGGAAACCGGTGTAGGTATAGGTATGTCCGTTCTGTGCGGTGTACTGGTCCCGGATAGCCGTCATACGCGTATGCCCTGTTCGATGCGGTGCCCCATAGTCCGCGCCAATCGCTTCGACCGCAAGCCGCCCCCCTGAAACCATGACAATCAGGCAACATCCCCGGCGTTAGGCTATGCCGTTACCGCAAAGGCAAAGGCTACCCCATGGACCTCAAGCTCGCCGGCAAGTCCGCCCTGGTGACCGGCTCCACCGCCGGCATCGGCCTGGAAATCGCCAGGCGCCTTTCGGCTGAAGGCGTCGGTGTCGTCCTCGCCGGTCGATCGAAGGCGAAGCTCGACGACGCCGCGGCTTCCGTGGCGGCGCTCGCCCCGAAGGGCGCTCCGCCAACCCGCGCCATCCTCGCCGACGTCGCCACGTCCGAGGGTGCAGCGACGATCATCCGCGAACTCGCCGAGGTGGACATCCTGGTCAACAACCTCGGGATCTACGAAGCCAAGCCCTTTGCCGAGATCACCGACGAGGACTGGCACACGCTCTTCGAGGTCAACCTCGTCAGTGGCGCGCGCCTGGCCCGCCACTATTTTCCCGGCATGCTCGCCCGCGACTGGGGCCGGGTCATTTTCATCGCCAGCGAATCGGCGGTCATGATTCCTTCGGAGATGATCCATTACGGCCTGACCAAGACCGCCCAGCTCTCGCTATCGCGTGGCCTTGCCGCACTCAGCAAGGGCAGCAAGGTCACGGTCAATGCGGTCATGCCAGGTCCCACGCAATCGGAAGGCATCGCCGACTTCCTGCGCAGCGTCGCCAGCGATCCCAAAGCACCGCTGAAAGAGCTCGAGGCGGAGTTCTTCCGCATACATCGCCCGACCTCGCTGATCCAACGGATGATCGAAGCCGACGAAATCGCCTCGCTCGTCGCCTACGTGGCCAGTCCGCTGTCGGCGGCCATCAATGGAGCCGCGTTACGCGTGGATGGAGGCATCACACCGACCATCGTCTAGCCCCGTCATGCGGCGATATTCGGTCGATGGCATCATGCCGGCTCCATATCCATCAGGGGAAGGTAGTGAAACCTGTTGTCCTGTTCAGTCTTGCTCTGCGCATTATCGGTGCGTGGACGCTGGTCTCGGGCCTCGAGTTCGTCGTTTCCTGGTTCGACGTGCGCATGGGTCTTTCGCAAATGACTAATTACCAGGCGACGGCGTTCATCAACCAGGCGATAGCCCATGTCGTGATTGCCATGGTCCTGTTGACCTTCGCGCCGTATTTTGCGAGCCGCTGTTATCCGGCGCGTTCCGTCGATCCGGAAGCCTGATGGGCGTTGGCGAGTCCTTTCGCCGCACGCCGGAGGTTAGGCCGATCGCAATGGTTCGATGAAGTTGAGCCGGTTGCCGAACGGATCGATGACCGTGGTGGTCCGTCCCCACGGCAAGTCCTCGATACCGGGATTCATGTACTTGTAGCGCTTCGTTGAAATCTCGCGCTGGAACGCATCCACGCCATGGATGGTGATGTTCGCCGATGCGCCCGGACTGCCGTCACCGTGGTGTTCGGACAGGTGCAGGGTCAGCCCCGAGCGCGAGACCTGTGCGAATACCGGGCCCTGGGAGTTGTCGTCCCAATCCCAGTGGAAACCCAGCCAGTCGACATAGAACTCACGCGCCTTTTCGACGGAGAATATGCGAAAGATCGGTGTGGCCCCGGCGAAGACGATGCCGTCCGCCGCGGCGATCCTTGCCGACAAAGTGTTCCAGTCCGCCACTCCGAACTGGTGGGCGACGATTTCCAGGCATTCGCCATGGGTGATGTCGATATCCCGTGTGGCGAATGCCTCCCGCAATGACTTGGCCATTGCCTTGGCTTGCTGATACGTACGCATGGTGAGCCTCGCTGACGCGACGGAACCTGGGGCGGCGCCTGCGTTACCGTCTCATCCGCCGCTCTGCAAAGGCCAGGTCAGGGATTGGATACATTCACCATGACCCGGAGGTCGCAGGCGGCTGGCTGCATCGGCCGACGCGGAATATGCGTCTGCCCAGACAGACCTGTCAATGGACGAAGGTCATGCCTCGCTATAAATCCCCATGTCGGCGCGCACGCCCAGCGCGAGCATGAAAACGGCCGGATCGAAGCCTTCTTCGGCATATTTTTTTTGCACGACGTCCTTGGCCTCGACGATGGCCTGGGGACTCGCCCATTCGACCACGGTCATCACGTTGTATTCGCCGGGTCCGACCAGCTGGGTCAGGACCAGGTTCTGCCGGCAACCCGGGATGGCGTCCAGGGTCTGCTTGGTGCGCTGGAGTTGTTCGACGAAGGTCGGCAACGCATGGCCGGGGACGACGAACTTGTCGACACGAAAGACCGACGATGATTCGCTCGGCATGATGGCATTCCTCGGTGGTGCGCTTGATGCGCCAGGGAATTGCCACTATAAAACCTCAAGTTAACTCGAGGTCAATAGCCATCGTGACACAGGAACGAGCCGGATTGCCCACGATACTCTCGGTCGGAGACGTCGCACGCCGCAGCGGCGTGACCGTGTCCACCTTGCACTTCTACGAGACCAAGGGGCTGATAAGCAGCCAGCGCACGCACGGCAACCAGCGACGCTACGCGCGCGACGTGCTTCGACGCGTCGCTTTCATCCGTGTGGCGCAACGCGTCGGCATCGCCCTGGCCGATATCGAAACGGCACTGGCCTCGCTCCCGGCAACAGCCGCTCCCAGCCGTGCCGATTGGGAAAAGCTCTCCACGGCCTGGCGCGCGGAGCTGGACGAGCGCATGGCACAGCTGAAGAAGTTGCGCGACACGCTCGACGACTGCATCGGTTGCGGCTGCCTGTCCATCGACCGTTGCCGGCTGCGCAATCCCGGGGACAAGCTCGCGACGAAGGGACCGGGGCCGCAACGCCTGTGGATCGGTACGCAGGCTGGGGAATAAAACCTATCCCTGTACCGCCAGCGCCGCTTCGTGCTCGCTGGCGCGCATCGCATCGGCCTCGGAAACCCGCGCGAAGGCCGGTCGTGCCGCGATCCGCGCCGCATATTCCACAAGCAGCGGATGCTCGGGCACGATCTTGAACAACATGCCCCACTGCAACGCCGTGCCCCACAGGACATCGGCGGCCGAGATGGTCTCGCCGAGCAGGTAAGGTGCCTCGCCAAGCCGCTGGATCAACGTGCCGAGCACGGTCTCGAAATCGCCGTACGGCGACATCGCGGGCGGACCCGGTTCGCGCTTCAAGGCGACGTCCACCATGCCGGGCTCATAACAGGCGGCGTAGAACACCAGCCAGCGAAGGTACGGGCCACGTCGCGGATCGCCTGGGTGCGGGGCCAGCCCCGCTTCGGGGAAAAGATCGGCCAGGTAAATGAAACAGGCCACCTGTTCGGTAACCAGCTCCCCCCGATGCAGGATCGCCGGCACCTTACCCATCGGATTGATCGCGAGAAAGGCGCTCTGGCGCTGCTCGCCTGCTTTCATGTTCAACACATGCAGATCGTAAGGAACGCCTAGCTCCTCGAGCAGGGTCAGGGTCGCCGACGAGCGGGACTGCGGAGCATGGAACAGGGTAATGACGTCGCTTGTGGTCATGGGATCGGCCCTCCGGTGAGATGAGTTCAGTGCCGGGGTCGATCCCGGCGAGGCCAGCTTGCGCCCGCATACCTGTCATCTTTTGTCAGGTTGGTTTAGGCTCCGGGCATGCGCGCGAGCCGACTGCTATCGATCCTGACCACCCTGCAGGCGCGGGGTCGGGTCACCGCGGCCGAACTGGCCATGGAATGCGAGGTATCGCTGCGCACCATCTACCGGGATGTCGAAGCGCTCGGCGCGGCTGGCATTCCGGTGCAGAGCGAGCGCGGCTCGGACGGCGGCTATCGGCTGCTCGACGGTTACCGGACCCGGCTTAACGGACTTTCGGCGCGTGAAGCCGAAGCACTTTTCATGATCGGCCTGTCGGGGCCCGCGACGGATCTGGGGCTGGGTTCCGTCATGGCCGCGGCGCACGACAAGCTGCTGTCCGCGATGCCGATATCGCTTCGGGCCGGCGCCGAGCAGATGCGCATGCGCTTCCATCTGGACGCACCCGCGTGGTTCGCCCAGGCCGAACAACCGCCACACCTGCGGCCGATCGCCGCCGCGGTATGGGAGCAGCGCCCCGTCCGTATCCGCTACCAGGCCTGGCATGCGGAAAAGAATCGCGTCGTCGAACCCCTGGGCATCGTGCTCAAGGGCGGCGCCTGGTACCTCGTCGGCCAGGTCGATGGTGGTGCGCGCACCTACCGGATATCGCGAATCCTCGACCTGGAAATACTGGAGCAGCGATTCGAGCGGCCGCCAACCTTCGATCTTGAGGGTTACTGGAAGGCCGGAACCCAACGCCTGGAAGAGGACCTGCACAGGAACCATGCCACGGTGCGGCTGTCGCCCCTGGGCGTGAGGATGCTGGAGGCCTTTCTTTCGCCCTTCGTCCTGGCGGCGACCCGGCTCGAGGACGGCGCCGATGCCGACGGTTGGCGCAAGGCAGTCATCCCTGTCGGCTCCACACGACAGGCCTGCGGCACGTTGCTAGCCTTCGGCGCCGAGGTCGAGGCACTCGACCCGCCCGAGGTGCGCGACATGATGATCGACATCACCACCGGCATGAAGGCGCTCTATGACCACTACCCGACCATGACACGCCACAGGCAGTCCATGTGAGCCAGATCCGCATCATCGCCGTAATCTGCATCGCCATCGTTATTGCCGCGCTCGCCTTTACCCGCCGCGCGACGGTGCCTGATTTTCACGGTGCCAGGGCCAGCGAGATCGCGACCCCAGGCCAGGGCGACTACGACGAGGCCGGGCACGATCTCGGCTTCTTCAGCGGCGCCATTCAGGTCGCCCTTCCCGCGCACATCGCCGAAGGCCAGACGATCACGCTCTCATACGCGAAAGACGGTGCTACCCGACACGACGCCTTTGCCGTGGTACGCATCTCGGCGAAGAAATCGCTTTGCCGTCTATACGACAGGGAAAACGCCGTGGATAGCCGCGTTCCAGGCAAGGTCATCTCCATCAAGGACTGCAAGGTGCTCCGCTAGACCGAACGCAACGCCTGCGTCGGCGCCACCCGTGAAGCACGCAAGGCGGGCACGGTCGCCGCGCATTGCCCAAGCAAGACGACCACGAGGCCGCATAACCACACTTCCCCTACCGGCAGACGACTGACGCCGTAGTGGCTCCAGAGCCAGACGTTGAGGCCTTGCGCGAGGATGACGCCAAACAATACGCCGGAAAGGCAAAGCACCGCATTCTCGACCAGGAAATACCTGACGATGGCCATCCGGGTTGCACCGAGGGCACGCCGGATGCCGATCTGCCGTTTGCGGCGCGCGACCCAGAAACTGGTCAGGCCGACGATGCCCAGCGCCGTCACCAGCACCAGCACGCCACAGACCACGCCAAGCGCGATCGCCATCGAGCGATCCTTGCGATAAGCGCTGCTTCGTACCTCATCGAACGGGCGGAACTTGCCGAATATCCGCTGGGGATTGACCTTGACCAGGGCCTCCCGCACCGCAGGCATCGTCGCCTCGAGGACACCGGGCTTCACTCGTACGACGAAGAGGCCAAACTGCCCGGCGCTGACGATCGGCACGATGACCGAATACTCGCTCGTCGAGGGATCGATCGTGCCGGCGGCCTCGGCGGTCTGAAGTCGCGCCACGACGCCGACGACGGTCATCGGCTTGCTCACGTCCGACGTCAGGAAAATGGTCTTGCCCAAGGCATCGCCAGCGGGAAACAGCCGCTGTGCCAGCGCCTTGCTGATCATGGCCGCAGCCGGCATGGGACCGGCATTGAAATGCCCCTCCATGGTTTCCTCGGGCGTGAAGTTCCTTCCCTCGGCCAGGGTCAGGCCCAGGGTGCCGACGGCATGGTGATCCATCGCGTACACCGCCGTCTGTGCAATCTGCTCACGAACGCTCGACGCACCCGGCTGCAGGCTCACCCCTTCGGTCCAACCCGTCCCACGTAAGGGATAGGTATTGGCCGCGACCGCATCGACGACATCGGGAACAGCGCGTATACGGGCCAGATCCGTCTTGAGCTCCGGAAGACTCCCTTCGCCTTGCGTCAGCCGGTAGCCGAGCGCGAACAGATGCTGCTCGTCCGTTCCCGTCGGCCGCAGGATCAGGGCCGTGCGCTCGCCGATGATGGAAATGACGTTGCTGACAATGGCCAGGGTCAGCGCTACCTGGATGACCACCAGCACGGCACCGGTCTTGCTTCGCTTCAACGCCGCCAGAATCGGTATGACCTGCATGTTCATGGCGCTCCTAGCCGACCTTGAGTTGCAACGCGGGCGCGACGCGCATCGCCCGCCATGCGGGATAGAGTCCGGCGAACAGCGTCGCCGTCGCGGCCAGGGCAACCGTCGTTGCAAACAGTGAAGTGTCCATGTTCGCGACGCGCCCCATGCCATCGGGAAACAGCGCACGCATCGCCCATAGTCCTGCAAGGGTCAGGCCCAAACCGAACAGACCCCCGAGCAAACCAACCACCCCGGACTCGACGATCGCCTGCGTGAAGATATGTCGGCCGCTGGCGCCCAGGGCACGCCGAAGACCGTATTCGCCCGCCCGCTCCAACGACTTTGCCAGCATCAGTCCCAGGGCACAGACCAGGCAGACCATGAAGAAGCTAAAGGCGACGATCGCCGAAAGCCTGACGTCATCAGGCACGATTTTTTGTGCGACGAGCCAGTCGCGCACGTTGCGCAGGCGGGCATTCGGCGCCCAGGTGAAACGTCCCGACTGTTGCTGGTCGCGCGCATAGTTCGTCAGGAAGTTCCGGTACGCCACGACGTCGGCAGCGGTGGGTAGCTCGGCCCAGTACTGCAGCCACACGCATTCGGACCGGATCAGGTCATCGAAATCCTCGCCCCTTGGGCCTGCGTCGCAGAACTCGTATTCGGACGTGGACATCTGTTTACCGATCGTCAGCGTCAATGGCAGGTAGGCATCCTCGCCCGTCTCGAAATCCTGGCCATTGATGACATCGTAGAAACGTGGCTTTGGATCCCACGCGTCGGTAACACCGATGACCCGGTAAGCGTCTCCGTTCAGGCGCAGGTCCTTACCGATGCTGTTTGCGCCGCCAAAAAGACGCTCGTTGAGCGCCCGGCTCAGGACAACCACGGCCGCGCCATTCGTATCGTCGGCTACGTTCCAGCCCTGCCCGTACAGCATCGGCACATCGAACATCGCGAAGAAATCCGGCGAGGTCGCCCGCGCGGCGATCGAGAACGGTTTCAGGCCGCGATCGTCCGGCGCCACCGTCAGCGATACCTGGTGCATGGCCACCTGGCGGATTGCGGCGTGCGAGGCGAGCAAGGCCATCGCGTCGCGGTAAGTGAGTTGCGTGGCAGGCTCATCGTCCCCGGCTTTGCGGCTGCGCGGACCGCCGTTGTCGATCTGCACCGCGAACAACTGACCCGACTTCTGCGGGATCGGATCGCGCGCCATGACGAACAGGATAGTGAACGCGGTCATCGTCATGGCCACGCCAAAGGCGATGGCCAGCACCATCAGGCCAGTAAGTACCGGATTCCGGCGAAAGCTGATCAAGGCCAGCCGGAAATAGTATTGCCCCATTGAATCTCCCTCCCCCTTGGTGCCGCTTCCCAGGTACGGCACATCCTCACCAGTGAGGGTGACAGCATAAGTCGTGCCAATCACCGCAAGCGTGATGCAGCGGGCCTTCGACGCAGGGGAGGCACTGTCCGCGGACAATTTCGCCATCGCGCGGACGTCCGCGACGCGGTCCACCTAAAACCAACAGCCGATGATCCCCGGCGTGAAAACGGCGTATACCTGAGGTATGGAAAGCGCGATGCAAACCCCGGTCCTGATCATCGACCCGGCGCCGCTGGTGGCCGAATCGATCGCGGCCGGCCTTTCCTCGCGCGGATTCTTTCCCGTGGTGGCGCTGACCCGTGAAGCCGCACAACGGATCGTCCGGGCCAAGGCCGTGGAGGTACTCATCGCCCACGGGCATATTCCTGGCGACGAGGCGCCCTTCCAGTTCGCCAAGGAGGCGGGCGACGCCTGCCCGGCCCTGGCCATCGTCGCGGTCACCAGCGATGCCCACACCGACCATCCCTTCGTGCCCGGCCGGGCACGTATCCTCGCCAAGCCTTTTGGCCTCGACGACCTGCTCAGCGCCATCGGCGATGCGCAGCGCATTGCCAGGGGCCGTCTGGTAGCGGACAGGAACACGACCATCAAACTCTAACGAATTCACGGTAGCGCTGGGGTGTCCTGATCGCTGAGCCCATCGATGGCATACCGTTACCGTCATGACGATCCGGTGGCGCAGCGACGGGGACTCGAGACAGGCTACGCTCGATGGCAACGCGACCGTATTTGCACACATCGCTTCGGTAGCGGAGGCTGGCCGTTGCAATGGAAGCCAAGTCAATCGATAACGGCATCATGCAATGGCCATCGCTCAGTATCTGTGTCGCCAGCGGGTTTTTCCGTGAAGTACTGTCGAGTACAGTGCAAGACTCCGACGTCCTCGGTGAGGAAACCACGCAATGCCCTTTTTTCGTCGTCCCTTGCTGCTGTCCCTTCTGGCGATCCTGACGATCGTCGGGCTTCCCGCACAGGCTCAGAATCTGAATGTCATGACGTTCAACGTGCGCCTGCCCGTTGCCGCCGATGGGCCGAACCGGTGGGAAGCACGACGCGACCTGATGGCGAGCGTCATCCGCGAAGCGCATCCGGACGTCTTCGGCACCCAGGAACTCTTCCGCCTGCAAGGCGACGACCTCGTCGCGCGCCTGCCGGAATACACCTGGTTCGGGCGCGGTCGCTATGGCGACGACGGCGACGAGCACATGGGTGTGTTCTATCGTCGTGATCGCCTGCAGGTCCTGGAGTCCGGCAACTTCTGGCTCTCCGATACACCCGACGTAGCGGGCAGCATCACCTGGGGCCATCCCCTGCCACGTATGGTGACCTGGGCGCTGTTCAAACGCATCGCCGACGGCAAGCGCTTCTATTACTTCAATACCCACCTGCCCTATCGCGACGAAGACGAACCGGCACGAGTGAAAGGCGGCAAGGAAATCCTGGCACGCCTCAAGACCTTGCCCAAGGATGTGCCGGTGATCCTGACCGGCGACTTCAACACCGGTCCGGAAAGCCTGGTTCACCAGACCCTGACCAGCGTACTGCAGGACGCATGGCTGACCGCACCGCAAAAAAGTGGCCCCGAAGGCACCTTCCACGCCTTCACTGGCAAGCCGGAGAAGCGCATCGACTGGATCATGTTCCGTGGCGTGAAGGCCAACAGCGTCCGCGTCATCACGACGTCGAAGGATGGCCGCTACCCGTCCGACCACTTCCCGGTAGACGCCACATTGACCCTCTGACACATGGCCGGATCCATTCCGGCATCGTTGGCAAAGGAACGCGTGCAAAGGCTTAGTGCAACAGCAAAGTCACCGCGATTTCCAGCACGATAAGCAGCACGATGGTGATTTCCAGCAGCTCGGCCCGGCGGCTGGAGGCTTCATCGTAGAGCGCGGCATACGTGTCGCGGATGATCGACAGCTTCCGGTCCACCGAGGCACTGAGCGTCGGCACGCGGAATACACTGAGTGCCGAAGTATAGACACGGGCGAGATAGACATCCTCGGTCACCTGCAAGGCGTTGTCGACCTTCTCGGTCAGCTGGGTGACCTCGGCTACCAGCGTGTACAGGTGACGCGCGAGATGGGCGAAACGGCGTGACGCCAACAGCGACACGGCATGGCGGGCCGCCTCGACGCGCTCGTACATGCGCGGCAGCTCGTCGTCCAGGAGAGTGTCGTAGTAGCGGAACTCCACGAGCTGCGCATTGGCCACCTCGATCACGTCCGCCACATCCGAATCGCCGCGCGGCTCATAGACGAAGGCGCGATCCCAGGTCAGCACTACCAGATCATCGTCGTAATACGAAAAACTGCGCGAGAGCAGGTCGCGCCGCGAGGCCGTCGACAGCGGACGGGTTTCACCGGATAGCAGCGCCGCCAGATCGACCCGTTCGCCCAGTGCCGCCGCGTCGAGCGGCTCGTCGAGCGCATGCACTGTCCCGATCAGGTAGTCCTCCTGCAGGCGCGTATCCAGCGCGGGCCGGTCCAGCGCCGCGGCAACCACCGAACGGACCCGGCCGAGCAGTTCGGTCCAGAATTCTGCCGGGTCGTTCGGCCCGACCGCCTGGTCGAGCGCATTGAATCGCGCCGCGAAGATGTCCCACGGGACATCGGTCACCGGCACGCGCACGGCCAGCGCCGCGACACCGAAGTCATACAAGCGCACCGATACCTCGGCGGCCACGTCCTGCGTTCCCAGGAGCAAGGTCACCGGATCGAGCGACAGCCGCAGTGGCGGCACGCCGAAGGCAACGGCCTTGGTCGGTGTGCTGGCCAGTCGGGTCCGGCTGGTCGATCCGCCGACATGCGCCGCCCACAGCGACTCCGAACGGGTCAGGTCGATCGCGTAGGCGATGTCGAAAAGGCGCAGCGCGACGAGCTCCCCCGAGCGGATCGTGATGGCAGGGGCATTCATGGTGGACGC
Organism: Luteibacter sp.; assembly: GCA_036009745.1. Classification (GTDB taxonomy): domain Bacteria; phylum Pseudomonadota; class Gammaproteobacteria; order Xanthomonadales; family Rhodanobacteraceae; genus Luteibacter. The sequence continues at coordinate 56,928 of DASYLE010000147.1, forward strand.
TCCGGTAGGAGAAAGCATGGCCAGGGGTATTGGACATGCGGGACGTTACAGCACTCCTGTCGCCCAGCCCTGCCCCAAATCAATCCGGCGGTGCTCCGCATAAAAGCGTACTGTAGCGGGCTACGTCACAAAGATCTGGCAGGTTATTCCTGTGGTTAGTCTGGAGAGTGATCGGATCGTCGGGGCGCTCGGACGACGGGCGGGCGACGATCCCGGTATCGCTGGCGTCGTCCAGTCCATCGTTTCCATCTGGAACGAGATCGACACGACCCTGCGTCCCATACTGGGGCAGCGCGGCGTCGCCATGCTCTACAAGCGGAGCCTGTTCCTCACCGGTGCGGCCCATGGATGGCTACCCCGCGTGGCCGAGGTCCTGCCCGCCGCGCTGGACCTGGCGCCATTGCAAGCCGCATTGATGCAACAAGGCAACACGGTCGCCCTCGATGGCGGCAGCGCACTTCTTCGCACGTTCTACGAGCTGCTATCGAGCTTGGTCGGCCCCTCGTTGACGGAGCGACTGCTCCGTCCGATCTGGGACAACAGCTAAACCGGTTCATGCAGGACATTCCACAATGAGCACCCGATCGACAATCACTCGCCTGGCTACCGGCGTGCCGGGCCTGGACGAGGTGCTGGGCGGTGGCCTGCCCGAGTTTTCATTCAATCTCATCGCCGGACCGCCAGGCTGCGGCAAGACCACGCTCGCCCACCAGATCATGTTCTCGCTGGCCAAACCGGAACGTCCGACGCTTTATTTCACGGTGCTCGGCGAACCGCCGCTCAAGATGCTGCGCTATCAGCAGCAGTTCGCCTTCTTCGACGCCGAGCTGGTCAATGGCTCGATCCATTTCATCAACCTGACCGATGAAACGCTCGCCGGCGACCTGGACCAGGTGCTGCACCGGATCGTCCTCGAGGTCGAAAAGCACAACCCGGCGCTCATCTTCGTCGACTCGTTCCGCTCGGTTGTCCTGGCGAACAATGCCGGCGGCAACGCGCACAACAGCTTGCAGCAGTTCGTGCAGCAACTGGGCATGGTGATGACGAGCTGGCAGGCCACTACCTTCCTGATCGGCGAATACTTCACTGAAACCGATGCCAATCCCGTTTTCACCGTGGCCGACGGCCTGATCTGGCTTCGCCAGAGCGTCCAGCGCAATTCGATGGTCCGCAAGATCGAAATCATGAAGATGCGCGGCCAGCCGACCTTGCCCGGGCTACATACCTTCCGGATCGACACCAGCGGTATCAAGGTGTTCGCGCCTGCCCGGGTGTTGGCGCCCCTCTCGTCCAGCGCGCCGAAGGGCAACCCGGGATCACGCCTGGGCACCGGCGTGCCGAAACTCGATGCCATGATGGGTGGCGGGCTGCCCCAGGGCTATTCCCTCCTGGTCGCCGGTCCTTCCGGATCGGGCAAGAGCATCCTTGCGGCGGCTTTCCTGATCGAGGGAGCCGATCGCGGGGAAACCGGTGTCATCGCGGCTTTCGAGCAGGTCCCCAGCCGGGAGCGTTCACCCCTGCTCGCGCAGCTGATCGAACAGGACAAGATTGGCCTCGTCGATACGGAGGCACCCGACCTCTCGATCGATGAAATCGTTCTTCTGCTCATCTCCGAAATCCGCCGCCTCGGTGCCACGCGCGTGGTCATCGATTCGCTTTCGGGCTTCGAACTTGCGCTGGCGCCGACCTTCCGGCCCGACTTCAGGGAATCGTTATCACGCATGGTATCCGCGCTCGCCGCGGAGGGCGTCTCCGTGCTGATGACCTCCGAACTGGAGGATCGTTACACCGATCTGCGCTTCAGCCCGTACGGCACGGCGTTCATGACCGACGCCATCGTCGTGCAGCGTTACATCGAGGTCCAGAGCCGGCTCCTGCGCGTCATGGCGGTGGTCAAGGTCCGTGCCAGCGCGCATTCCAATGCCTTGTGTGTTTACGAAATCGATGACAAAGGCATACAGGTCGGTGCCACGCTGCCCGAGCAGGAAGGACTCCTCGGCGGGCGGCCAACGAGGAAGCAACTATCCCGTACATCGCACGGCCTATCCGATGACTAAGTCGTGACGAAACGCGATACGCCAGACACGCCCCCTGTCATCAGCGAAGAGGCGCGCGCCGCACTCACCACCGAAGCCGGCAGGCTGGCCGCGGGCAGCGGCTCACCGTTTGCCGCGCGCGTCGCGCAACTGGTCGCCGCGAACGAAGCACTGGTCCTCTCTTCACTGGAGATGCGCAAGGAAACCGACGCGGCCACGCAGGCACTGCACACCTTTTCCCTGTCCGCGGGGCTGGATCTCATTGCCCACGAGCGTCACTACGAACAGTTGCGCGAGGCGAATGAAAAATTGGTGCTAGCCGCGCTCAATGCACACGAATTGCTGGCTGCCGCGGAACTTGCCCGGGTCCGCCATGCGGATTTCCTCGCCGTGCTTGCCCACGAGTTACGCACGCCATTGACCCCGATCCGCCTGGCTGCATCGATGCTCGATGACACGCGCCTGGAAGACCTGCCGAAGATGAAGGCTGTCATCGAGCGCCAGGTGCTGCATATCACTCGCTTGCTGGTGGATGTCCTGGAAGTCTCGCGCGCGGGCGTCGGCAAGTTGCGCCTGACGAAAAAGCGCCTTGATATCGCCGAAATCCTGGAACAGGCCGTCGATACCTGTGTCCCGGCCATGGATGTACGCAAACAGCGTTTTCACTCGAGCCTGTCGCCAACGCCGGTGATGATCCATGGCGATCCCGTGCGCCTCGCGCAGGTTTTCGTCAACCTGCTGGATAACGCCTCCAAGTACACGCCCCAGGGCGGCGAGATCGAACTGACCGTGGCCAATACCGGCAATGAACTGGTGATCACGGTGATCGACAGCGGCATAGGCATGACGACGGCCACGCTCGCCTCGATGTTCGAGCCCTTCGTGCAGGATCCGCAGGCAGTGGCCTTCAACGGCGATGGCCTGGGTATCGGCCTGACCGTGGTCCGTGAACTGGTGGAGGCACATGGCGGCCAGGTGATAGCGACCAGCGCCGGCAGCGGCCATGGCAGCGAGTTCATCGTCACCCTGCCGATTGGTGACGAGTCCGCAATGGATGAAAGCGCAACGTGATCGACCTTTCGCCGCAGGGCCTGGGAACCGATGACTATTCGGATATTGAAGCGGCAAGGTTCAGGCGACACTGTCGGGCATAACAAGGCCTTCCGCCAGACGGACCTTGGTTTTGCCGTGGATTCACCGTGCTCCCCAGCGGGAAAACCCGTTACATGGTCTTGCTCGACATTCCATTCCAACCCGACGCATCCGCCTGCTGGCGGATATCCGTGCCCGGTGAAGGCGTGCGGGTCTTCGCCGAAAGGCATGCGGCGTTGCGGTTCGCCATGGACCTGGCAAAAAAGCAGGACGAAACCGTGGGCCATGTGACCTACATCAGCCTGGAAGGCGCCGATGGCCGCTGGCGGCTTTTCGATGCCAACTTTCGCACCGTCGATTGACGCGGGCATTGACGACGCCCGCCTCGCCGACTGAAAGTCACGTTTTTGCGATCCGGACCACCCCATGCTGATCACCGGGCGCTGCCACTGCGGCAATATCGCCTTCGCCCTCGACTGGACGCCGGAACCCCTGGAGATTCCAGCGCGTGCCTGCACTTGCACGTTCTGCACAAAGCATGGCGGTGTATGGACGGCGTGCCCGGAAGGCTCGCTTCGGGTAACCGTCGACGATCCCTCACGGGTGTCGAGGTACGCCTTCGAAACCAGGACGGCGGAGTTCCACATCTGCACCGGCTGTGGCGTCGTGCCGCTGGCGACCAGCCGCATCGATGAATGCCTCTACGCGGTCGTCAACGTCAACACGTTCGAAGGCGTCGATCCGTCGCTACTCCGCCGGGCGCCCTCGGCACTCGATGGCGAGACCGGGAGCGATCGCCTGGCCCGGCGCAAACGGAACTGGATTGCCCGGGTCACGATACACGGCTGACGGCCACGCCATGGCAGGCCACGGTCGCAGACGGCACGTTATTGACGCAATGCGTCAGGAACGCGACCGGGCCGAGGATCCCACCAGGGCCAGCGCCAGTACCAGGACATAGGGCCAGAGGAAGAGCAGCAGCGACGCCGGCCAATCCCAACCCCAGCCGGAATGGGCGCCGAGGATACCGGCCACTGTTCCCACGAAGGGAATGTAGGCGAGGATCGCGGCTACCACGATCGACCAGATCGTCCCCAGGCCCCACCAGACGTGCGCCGCGGACATGATCGCGGCGAACTGCAGCACGCCGACCAGAAAATAGATGAGTTTCACGAGCCCGCCAAACGCAAGTCCCTTCGCTTGAAAACCGCCCATCGTCCAGCCACCCCTGTTGAAAGTCGCGAAGTATGAAGCAAGGCCTATGCCATCGCCCAGCGCGCTTCTCTTCAGGTCGTCCCCGGGCGAATCATGCCGTATCTTGCGATGTACGCCTATCGTCGCCGACACGCTTGACGGCACCGGTGTACCACGCGATATTCCTGCGGCCCCCTCCCCGGGCCGCCCTCGTCGCGGCCACCGATCCCCGGACACCCGATGCCATATCGTGCAAGTGCGCCGTTTACCGCGCTATCGCTGACCGCCCTGGTCTTCGCCCTCGTTGCAACCGATGCACTTGCCGGACCGATCCAGGTCTACGGATACACGGTCGTTCACAGCTATCCGCACGATACGCGGGCGTTCACCGAGGGATTGTTCTACGACAGTGGGTACCTGTACGAAAGCACCGGTGAGCCGGGTCAATCGTCCGTGCGCAAGGTCGAGCTGGAAACCGGCAAGGTGCTGACGCGGACCGACCTGCCGGCGACCTACTTCGGCGAGGGTATCGTCGCCTGGGACCATCGGCTGTACCAGGTTACCTGGCGCCAGCAGGTCGGCATCATCTACGACTTCGCCACGCTGAAGAAGACCGGCGACTTCACCTATGCCGGCGAAGGCTGGGCCATGACGCACGATGCGAGCCATATTTATCTCAGCGACGGCACGCCCGACATACGCATCCTCGATCCGCATACCCTTGCGAACGTCGGAGCCATCCACGTCACGGCCAATGGCCGGCCGGTGAACAACATCAACGAACTGGAATGGGTGAAGGGCGAGATCTACGCCAATATCTGGCAGACCGATGTCATCGTCCGTATCGACCCGCTCAATGGCCAGGTTGTCGGCGTGATCGACCTGCATGGCCTGTTCGACCATGCCAGCCTGCCCGATCCGGTCGACGACGTGCCCAACGGCATCGCCTACGATGAAAAACACGACCGCCTCTTCGTCACCGGCAAGCGCTGGCCGAAACTCTTCGAGATCAAGCTGAAGGCGCCGTCGGCGCCATGACGCCCTTCGCAAGTTAATGCGCAAAACACCTCGCGCGAACAAACGGGAAATCATCCTGTCCAAGCAGCGGCCCAGGATCCCTCGCCTCCCGACACATCCTGGCGCAGCTTGCCAGCGTGCGTGAAACAGGAAACCCTTGCCCTTCGTGCGCCCCCTCTTCGGCCTGTGTGACTGGAGCTTCAGTGAAAAAGCATGTGATATCCGCCGCCATCGCGCTGGCCCTGATCGGCGCGGCATCGGTGAAGGCCGAAGATACCGACGTCACCCGGGCCACGCTCGATAACGGCTTGCGCGTGGTGATCGTGCGCGACGCGCTGGCGCCGGTGGTAACCACGGAGATGAATTACCTCGCCGGCTCGGACGAAGTGCCCGCCGCGTTCCCGGGAACCGCGCATGCCGTCGAGCACATGATGTTCCGTGGCGGCCCTGGCCTGTCGAAGGACCAGCTGGCCGCCGTCGCGGCGAACATGGGCGGCGCATTCAATGCGCAGACCACGCAAAGTGTTACCCAGTATTACTTCGTTACCCCATCGCGTGACCTGGACGTGGCGCTGCATGTCGAGGCATCGCGCATGCGCGGCGTCGACATGGACCAGGCCGAATGGGCCAAGGAGCGCAATGCGATCGAACAGGAAGTGTCGCGCGATCTTTCCAGTCCCGATTTCAAGTTCTTCACCCAGCTGACCGGCCAGATGTTCGCCGGCACGCCGTACGCGCATACCCCACTCGGCACCCGGGAGTCGTTCGACAAAACCACCGGCGCGATGCTCAAACAGTTCCACGACACCTGGTACACGCCCAACAACGCGATCCTGGTAATTGCCGGCGATGTCGACCCGGCGACCACGCTGGCCGAAGTGAAGGCCCGCTTCGGTGACATTCCGCGCAAGGATTTGCCGGCGCGACCAGGCTTCGATTTCAAACCCACCACCGCGCAAACCATCAAGCTGCCGACGGACAGTCCTTACGGTTCGGTATATCTCGGTTACCGCACGCCGGGCAAGCACTCGCCCGACTACGCCACCGCCCTAGTCATGACCAGTGCGCTTGGCTCTCAACGTGCCGCGCTCTATGGCATGGGTGTGGATGGCACCGCCTTGTATGGCGGCTTCGGCGATTCGACCATGCCCGAGGCCGGCGTCGGCATGGCCGTGGGTATCTTTCCGCGTGGCGGCAACCCACAACCCGTGCTGCAGCGCATGCAGGCCATCCTCGCCGAAGCGGCTGGCAAAGGCATCGATCCGGCCCTTGTTGAATCGGCCAAACGCAAGGCGATCGCCGGCCTGGAGTTCGAGAAGAATTCGGTAAACGGCCTGGCCAACGCATGGTCGGACGCGCTTGCCTTCGACGGCCAGGCGTCGCCCGACGCGATCAAGCAAGCCATCGAAGCCGTTACTCCCGCCGCGGTCGACGCGCTGGCGAAAGACACCTTCGATCCGGCCCATGCCTTCACCGCGATCCTCACGCCGGAAAGTTCCGGAAAGTCCGTGGCCAGCAACGGCTTCGGCGGCGCCGAAAGCTTCGCCAGCAGCCCGGACAAGCCCGTCGCCCTCCCAGCGTGGGCCGAACAGGCCTTCGCCAAGCTCGATGTGCCACATTCGATGCTGCATCCGACGGCGTATACCTTGCCCAACGGACTGAAGCTGATCGTGCAGCCCGAGTCGGTGAGCGATACCGTCGAACTGATCGGGCAGATCCAGACCAATGCCGATCTGCAGACCCCGAAGGGCGAGGAAGGTGCCAACGAAGTGCTGGATGGCATGTTCCAGTTTGGCACCGCCGACCTGGACCGGCTGGGCTTCCAGCAAGCGCTCGATGCGATCACCGCGCATGAGTCGGCCGGCGAACACTTCGCGCTTGGCGTACCGGCGGAACACTTCGCCGAAGGGCTGAAACTGCTCGCCGCCAATGAACTGCATCCCGCCCTGCCGCAACAGGCGTTCTCGCTGATGCAAAAACAGCAGGCCGGACTCTGGGCCGGCGAAATCCAGTCGCCGGCCTTCCTCGACGAACTCGGCATGGACCGCGCCCTGCTGCCGGCGAATGATCCGCAGCTTCGCCATGCCTCGCCGCAAAGCCTGTCCAGCCTGACCTACGATAAGGTCAAGCAGTACTACGCGCAGGTGTTTCGTCCCGACATGACCACGATCGTCGTCGTCGGCAAGATCGACCCGGAGCGGGCAAAAGTCCTTGTCGAGCAAGCCTTCGGTGCCTGGCAGGCCAGCGGTTCGAAACCGGACGTCGATTACCCCGCCGTGCCGAACAACCTGGCGGGTGAATTGCATACACCCGATTCGAGCGCGAAGCAGGACAGCGTGCGCATGGCTGAGGTCATCGACATTACCCGCGACGATCCGGCGCGTTATGCGCTCAGGCTCGGCGACGAAGTACTCGGCGGCGGCTTCTACGCCTCCTGGTTGTTCCGCGACCTGCGCGACAAGACCGGCCTGGTCTACAGCGTCGATACCGCGTTCGACCTGGACAAGCACCGCAGTGTCTACTCGGTAAGCTTCGGTGCCGATCCGGACAAGGTGAAGCCCGCCCGCGCGTTGATCCTGAAGGATCTCAAGCGGATCCAGAGCGAACCAATTGCCGATAGCGAGCTCCAGCGCGCCAAGGGTATCCTGCTGAGGCATATCCCGCTCGGCGAATCCAGCTTCGGCAGCATCGCCGGTCAGTTGCTCACCTATGCGACCTGGGGCCTGCCGCTCAACCAGAACATCATCGCCGGACAACACTACCTCGATCTCACCGCCCCGGACATCCAGCAGGCATACGCCCGGCACATCCGTACCGATGCCTTCGTGACCGCGGTAAAAGGTCCGGCAGCAAAGAACTGAAGGATTCGCACCCATGCTCAAACGAATGACCACACCCCTCGCCCTGCTCGCCTTCACCGGCATGTTGGCCATCGCACCGCCATTCGCCCATGCAGCCGGCACCACGCCGGCCCTGCAGGCGTTCGGCAAGGGCGTGCAGGTCTACACCTGCACGGCAACCGGCAATGACTACGCGTGGCATCTGAAGGCACCGGAGGCAACCTTGAGCGATGCGCAGGGAAAAGTCATCGGCAAGCATTTCGCCGGCCCGAGCTGGCGTGCCAACGACGGCAGCACGGTGGTCGGCGAGCCGCTGAATGCATCGCCATCGCCCAACCAGGGAGCGATTCCCTGGCTGGTCCTGCACGCGAAGTCGCACGATGGCAGTGGCGACATGGCCAACGTCGCCTATATCGTCCGCACGCAGACGGAAGGCGGCGTCGCCCCGGCAACTGGCTGCGACGCCGGCCACGCGAACACCGAACTGCGCGTGCCATACACCGCCGTCTACCTCTTCTTCCGCGGCTGATATACGGCTATCGGCGCACTGCGTGGGAGAGAACCCTGTTCTCGAGTCCCTTGGGGCCGTGACTTCCAAGAGCTGGCGACCGGGGACTCACCGCTACAAAGGATTCGCGAACAGTGTTCGCTCCCACAACAAAGGACTCGTGCGGCAGATTGCCAGCCAATCCATGGCGGTCACCGGGTTGTGGCAATATCGGTGAGGCCATTGCCCAGGCATCCGTTGTGACCGTTCACCAGCGTCCCCATAGCACGTTCCATCTCGCCGGACTGCTCCAGTTCGTCGCCTTCGTCACCCTGCTGAGCTGGGGCATCGCCACGCATTCGCATGCGCTGAATGTCGCCCTCGGGATCGTTTACCTGGTGTGGCTCGTCGTTGGCTCCGCCCTGATCCTACGGCGTCGATGGAAGCGGGGGGATGGCCAGGAGCGCAGGCCGTGAGATCGGTTTCGTATTTCAGGCTCACGCCCTGCAATGACCTGGGGTGGGCATAGAATGACCGTATGCCCATTCCGTATCTGCGCAGCCTGACCGACCGCAACCGTACGCCGCAGGCGGATCGACGCCTGGCCAGGTACCTCATTTTCATTGCCGGTGCCGCGAATGCCGGGGGATTTATCGCCGTCGGTCGGTATACCTCGCATATGACTGGCACCGTGTCCGCGATGGCGGACGACCTGGTCCTGGGCGCAGCCACGAGTGTCGTGGCCATCGGCCTGGTCGCCGTGGCGGCGTTTGTCTCCGGAGCCGCGAGCACGGCGCTCCTGGTCAACTTCGGTCGCCGTCGCGAACTCCGCAGCCAGTACGCCCTGCCCCTGTTCCTCGAGGGCCTGCTCCTGACGGCCTTCGCCTTCAATTCCGGTCACGCCTTCGATCAGGCCAGTACCCTGCTGTGGACCGCCCTCCTCAGCTATGTCATGGGTTTGCAGAACGCCATGGTGACGAAGATTTCCAAGGCGGTCGTCCGCACGACGCATATCACCGGGATGGTGACCGACATCGGTATCGAACTGGGAAAACTCGTCTACATCAATGAGCGGTCCTCGCGGCATACACCCGTCCGTGCGGACCGCGACAAGCTCCAGCTCCTCGGCTCGCTGGTCGCCTTGTTCTTTGTCGGCGGCATTGGCGGAGCCTTCGCCTTCGAGCGGTATGGTTATGCCTCGGCGCTGGTGCTGGCCGTGATGCTTTTCATGCTTGCCATCGTACCCATGGCGGACGATCTCTTCAGCATGCGTAGCGGCACCTGACCGCCGAACTCTTTGCAAAGGTTTTACGCCGGCGCCGACACCCGCTGTAACCTCTTTACGCCCGCCGGCCCGAAGATGTCGCTACCGCAGATCCTGCGTCAGAGGCATTCGATAGTGACCATTGCGATTATCCAGGGGCCGAGTGCACGCGTCGGCATGGTCGGAGCGGACCTTTTGACCGATCTCCAACGTGTGGCACGGGCTGCCGGCCAGACCCTGGTCGTCCTCACCTGCTCCGGCCTGAAGGAGCTGGTCGTCACTATCCGCGCGATCAGGCAGAGCCAGGACAACGTCATGCTGCTCGCCCCCGGCGACCTGGCCCAGCAGGCCGAGGATCATCCGGAAGAAGGTCTGGACGATGCCCTGGACGAGCTGCCAAGGCCGTATATCGAAATCCATACCGATAGCGATGCCACGCTAGGCCGCACCCACGGTCCGCACAGGCCCGCGCCGGCCACCGTATGCATCAACGGCGATCTGGCGACCAGTTACCGCATCGCCCTCGGGATCGCCTTGCGGCTGGAAGCCTGACGGCCGTCACTCGACCACGATCGCCTCTTTGGCCTGGCCCGCGGGCCTTGCGAGTTTCTTCCGTGGGAGAAAGCTCGCCGCCACCAGGCCCAGCACGATGATTCCCAGCGACCACACGAAGGTGTGTCCGAAGGCATGCCCAAGCGCCGCGAGCACCGGTGCCGGCATGGCCGGAGCAGCACCGCCCACCGCGCGCATGCCGGCGATGCCGCCTACCGCGCCCGGCATGATCCGCGTTATCTGGTGCGACAGCACCACGGCCAGCAATGCCGTGCCCAGCGAACCACCGACACGCTGGACCACGTTCATGCCACTGGTGACGCGCGCGATCTCATGACGCTCAAGGCTGCCCAGCGCCGCACTCATCGCCGGCATCATGGTTGAACCCATGCCGAGACCGGTGAGGAAAAGCATGCCCTCGATGATCCACATCGGCGTATCGCTCTGGATCTGGGTGAGGCCAAGCGTGCCGAGTCCCACCAGGCCGAGGCCGACCAGCACGATGCGGCCAGGACCGGTCTTGTCGGTCATGTTCGCGGCGATCGGCATCGAGATCATCGCGCCAAAACCCTGCACCGCCAGCAGCAATCCGGCATCGAGTGCCGATTCACCGCGGACGAGCTGGAGGTACAGCGGCATCAGCAAAGCCATGCCGAAAAACGCCGTGCCGAAGAAGAACGAGGTCAGCGCCGCGGCACCGACGGTGCGTCGTCCAAACATTCGTACGTCGATCAGTGCGCCCTCGCGATGCCTGGCATGCCAGACGAATGCCGCGACAAGGACCAGTCCACCGACCACGCCGCCGATTGCGTCGATCGACTGGAAGCCGCCACCGGCCGCGGTCTCGGCCAGTCCGTAAACGAAGAGGGCCAGACCCGGCGACAACATCAACAGGCCGGCCCAGTCGAGCGCGTGATGCGGCTTCGGCTCGTCACGCTCGAGGATCCGCACCGCGGCGAACAACGCAATGGCACCGATCGGCAGGTTGACGAAGAAAATCCAGCGCCAGGAGAAGTCGTCGACGAACCAGCCACCGAGGATCGGCCCGACGATCGGCGCCAGCAGCATCGGCACGCCGACGATGCCCATCACCCGGCCCATGCGGTCGCGGCCTGCCGCATGCGAGAGGATGGTCATGCCGGCCGGCATGATCATGCCACCGCCGAAGCCTTGCAGTACGCGGAAGGCGATCAGGGAGCCGGCCGACCACGCCATGCCGCATAACGCCGAACCCAGGATGAAGAGCAGGATCGAGCCGATGTACAGGCGCTTGGTACCGAAGCGATCGGCCGCCCAGCCGGTCAACGGAATCACCGTGGCCAGCGCCAACATGTAACCCGTGGACACCCATTGGGTGACCGTCAGCGACACGCCGAAGGAATGTGACAGCTCCTTGATGGCGACATTGACGATGGTCGTGTCGAGGATCGACATGAAGCTGCCGAGGACAACCACGGAAGCAATACGCAACAGGCGACGGTCGAGCGCCGTAACGGCGCCCGCCTTGGCGGGAGAAGTCATGCGGAATTATCCGAAGGAGAGATAGGAAGCGTTACGAATACACCGGGAAAGTGGGCGCGAGTCAGGCTGCCGAGCGTGGCCACCGCACGGGTCAACGCAGCGCGCTCTTCCTCGGTCAGCGCGAGGACGAAACGCTCGGTCGCCCGTCGACGCGCCGTGCCGATCTGCTCGATCGCCCGGTGGCCATCCGGAGTAAGGGCAATGCGTTTGACGCGCCGGTCGTCGACGTCTTCGCGACGGGACAGCAAGCCGCTACGAACCATCGCATCGACCGCGCGACCCGCCGCGGCCATCGATAGCGACACCTGATCGGCCAGCTCATTGACCGCCAGATCGGCCTGGGCGTGATCGAGCACGAACATCATCCGCAACTGCGAAAGCGTCAGCTCAAACGTCGCCGTGGCCGCCATCACGTCCGCCTGGCTGCTCTTGATCAACGGCATGATCGCGCCGAGCAGGTCGGCGGCGAGTGGATCCATACCGGGAGGAATTTTGTGCATACACGCAATAATACACGATTTCTATATAATTGCTATAACGCAACCTTTTATACAAAAACCAACCAAAACAAAGGGGCCAGGCTGACCCGGCCCCTCTACCATGCGTCAAGCGGCGCGAATCAGACCGAGTTGCTGCAGGGCGGTCACGCCGTCATCGAGGCCGATTTCCTCGACGATCCGGCCATCCTGCAAACGAAGCACGGTCGTGCCGGTGAAGTGCATCTTGCGACCCGTGGCCGCAGGCAACGAGCCGACCAGGAAATCGCTGAATGCCGGACCGGTATGCGTGCCGCCACCTTCCCAACGACCCACCACGTAATCGCCCTCGGCAATGAGGTCGGCGGCGCCCCAGAAATGGAGATCGGGGAAAGCCTCGCGGAAATCGGTCATGAAGGCCTTGATGTCATCGCGACCGTTTCGCGGTTCGTGCAGCGAGTACTGAAGGAGCATGTCGGGCGCGGCAAACTCGTCGACGATGCCGAGGTTGCATGTCTTGCCCCAGAAATCGTTGAACCAGCGACCGACGATGGCCTTGTTGTCTTCTTCTTTGGACATGATGGTTTTCCTTGCGTGGCAGTGGCTGAAGGAAAAGCACGATCGCTCTTCCCTGCCTGCACGATATCCACGGGTCCGGCGCAAAACGCTCCGTTTCTTGTGATCATCGAAAGTGCTACGGCGTACACCGCCACAGATACCAGGTCGCCACGGTGCGATGCGGACTCCACGGCTTGCCGATTTCCCGCATCTGGCCGGGCGTCGGCGCGACATCGAGGCCTTTGAGTCGTCGGTAACCTTCGCGGACGCCGAAATCGTCCACGGGCAGCACGTCCGAGCGATCGAGTGCATAGATAAGCAACATCTCAACCGTCCAGCGACCGACGCCGCGGAGGGTGACCAGGCGGTCGATCAGGACATCGTCGGGCATCCCGACCGCCTCCTCCCGGCCCGGCACGAGACCGTCGATCCTCGCCTGCGCAATGCCGCGAATGGTCGCGAGCTTGTTCGCGGAGAAGCCGCAAGCGCGCTGCAGCGAGGGATCGGTCGCCAGCAATTGCTCCGGCGTTGGCAAGGCTACGCCCGGATACAGCGCCAGCAAGCGTCCATAGATAGCGTCGCCGGCTTTCGCATGCAACTGCTGGTAGGCAACGGCGCGAACCAGGGCTTCATAGGGTTCGCGAGCCGCCCGCGATTCGTGGCGGCATGGTCCGATGTCGGCGATATGACGGGCAAAGTCCTCGTCCAGGTTCGACAGGTGAACGGCGGCGCGCCGATAGGCTTTTCTGGATAGATCCGCGAATATCATTGCAGCATCCATCAGACGTCGATGATCACCAAGGTGCCTCGGCTACCTCTTCGCACCGAATGCGGAACGCCCGCCTCGGCCAGGAACATCTGTCCCGCTTCCACGACGACTTCCTCACCCGCGACCTCCAGCAGCAGCTGGCCGGTCACGACGAGCAGCCCCTCGTTGTATTCGTGCGTCTCTTCTTCATAAGGCATCTCGTCCATCCGCAGGACCTTGACCTGCGCAGGTCCGACGCGCGCAACGATGGTGGACCTCCACGCCGCGGGCAACGCTTGCGCGACCGAATCAAAACGTACCAGGGGCATGCCGCGTCTCCACGATCAGTGAGTATGGGTCCAAAGAGGGCCGATCCGACGGTTATACCGCGTGGACGAATGCACATACACGCGCTTGATCCCGGGAGGGGGACACTGGATATCCTCCCCTGCGGGAACCGGAGAATCGTCATGGAAATCGATCATAAGTGTGCCCATGCCTTCTGCAACTGCCAAAAGCCCGAGACGGGCGAATACTGCGGCAGTTATTGCCAGGAGGCCGATGCCCGTGAAGCGGCGGATGGTGTCCCGGCTCTCCACTGCGGCTGTGGGCACGCGGACTGCGAGGCAGTGAGTTCACGCGAGGAATAGCACGGCCCTCGCCTCGTCGTGTACACGTAGGCCGGCATCCAGTAGCAGTAAGACAGACGGCGATCATGAATGCCCAGCTCCAACGGACTCGCGCACAGGGTGCGCTCCCACAAGTCCGCGGCACCCTCTGCGCGAGTCCGTTGGAGCCGTGAGTTGATGATCGCTGCTTGGTCCTGCTTGCCACCCTCCCCACTGAATGGGCGTGGCCTCTCCCGCGGTTTCGGCTTCGTGTAGCACGCTGATGCCGTCGATTGAGTCGAATACAACGGACAGAACTTGCAAGCCAGGCGGCTACCGTGTTGCACCCTTTGCTTGACTCTGACAGATATTTCCATAATTCTGGAAATATGAAATCAACTGACGCTCTCGCCTGCCTCGGCGCCCTGGCCCAGGAGCACCGCCTGAATCTGTTCCGCCTGCTTGTACAGGCGGGCGATGAAGGCATGTCCGTCGGTGAACTGGCCGGAGTCACGGGTCTGGCCGGAGCCACGCTGACCAATCATCTGCACATTCTTCGTCGCGCCGGCATGGTCAGCGACGAGCGGCGCGGCCGTGTCATTCAATGCCGGGCGAACTACACGCAAATGAACGGCTTGCTTGGCTTCCTGACGGAAAACTGCTGCGCCGGCTCCGCATCGAACGAATGCGCGCCCGCTGCCGGCTGCAAACCTACCCGGAAGGCCCGATGACGAGCGCCAGCAAACAACCCTATAGCGTGCTGTTTCTTTGCACCGGCAATTCGGCACGCAGCGTGATGGCCGAAGCGCTTCTGAATGTACTCGGTGCCGGACGTTTCAATGCGTACAGCGCGGGGAGCTTTCCCAGCGGCACCGTGCAGCCGATCGCCATTGAGCTGGCGCGTGAACTTGGTTACACCGCACCCTTGCGCAGCAAGAGCTGGGACGAGTTCGCCCAACCGGAGTCGCCGGTCATCGATATGATCATTACCGTCTGCGACAACGCCGCCGGCGAGACCTGCCCGATCTGGCCGGGCCACCCCATGACCGCCCATTGGGGCGTACCCGATCCTGTTGCGACGGAGGGTTCAGGGAACGAACATCGGGTGGCGTACCGGTCGGCGTGGTTGATGCTCAAGCGACGCATCGACCTTCTCCTGGCACTGCCACTGGAGAAACTCGACCGCATCGCGACCCAGCATGAGCTACGCGCCATTGGCCTTGTGGGCGCCCCCGATGGTTACTGAACTCGCCGGGCGCCAGCCGGAACCACCGGCAATCAGCGGCTTTGCGCGCTACCTCAGCCTGTGGGTGGCCCTATGCATTGTTGTCGGCATCGCCCTGGGGCATGTCGCCCCCGGCGCGTTCGCCATCCTGGCCAATGCCGAAGTCAAGCAGATCAACCTGCCGATCGCCGTGCTCGTCTGGTTGATGATCGTACCGATGTTGCTGAAGGTCGATTTCGCCCAGCTCGCCGGCGTGCGTCATCAAGCGCGGGGCATCGGTATCACCTTGCTGGTGAACTGGGCAATCAAACCATTCTCAATGGCATGGCTCAGCTGGTTGTTCATCAGGCATGTTTTCGCCGCGTGGTTGCCCAGCGAACAGCACGATGCCTATATCGCCGGGCTGATCCTTCTTGCCGCCGCACCCTGCACCGCCATGGTCTTCGTCTGGTCGCGGCTCTGCGGTGGCGAACCCAACTTCACGCTCGCTCAAGTTGCCTTGAACGACACGATCATGGTGGTGGCCTTCGCGCCTATTGTCGGCATGCTCCTGGGTGTGGCCTCGATCCACGTACCGTGGGCGACTTTGCTCTTGTCCGTGCTGCTTTACATCGTCGTGCCCGTGATCGTCGCACAACTATGGCGCCGCCATCTCCTGCGCAGGCGCATACTGGAAAACACGCTACGCCGGCTCGACCCCTGGTCGACCAGCGCCTTGCTGGCGACGCTCGTCATGCTCTTCGGATTCCAGGGCGAACAAATCATCGAGCAACCGCTGGTGATCGTCCTGCTCGCCGTACCGATCGTGATTCAGGTCTACCTCAACGCCGGGATCGCTTACGGACTCAGCCGCTGGATGAGGGTGCCGCATTGCATTGCCGGGCCGGCTGCACTGATCGGTGCCAGCAATTTCTTCGAACTGGCGGTCGCTGCCGCCATCGGTATTTTCGGGTTGCGCTCCGGTGCCGCGCTGGCCACCGTTGTCGGCGTACTGGTCGAGGTACCCGTCATGTTGTCGGTGGTACGCATCGTTCAACGCACCAGAATCTGGTACGAAGCTACGGGGCAAGCGTCGACAGCGACACAGCTTCCACCTTCACCGGTAACGCCTGGCCCTTGAGGAAAGGCGCGCGGGGCGTGATCTCCACGCGCATGGCGTACGGCTCGTTCGCCTTGTCGCGGTCGACCTCGACGGACGCTGTCGCTGCGCCCTTACCGGCGGGAAGCGTCAGCGACTGGCTGTGACCATCGACGATCAGGTCAATGAGCACTGGCTTCGTCGGTGCCTGATAACGGATCCTGGCGATGTAACGACCCGCGGGCAATGCGGCATGCCAGCGAAGCTTGTAGACCGTCGCGGGATCTTCGTAGCCGTAGCCGTTGTAGTTGAGGAAGTGTTCGGCCTTGTCCGCCTGCAAACGCAAAGTACCGTCTGGATCGGCGGTTGCCGCGACGGGCCGGACATTGAGCCGACCATGGAATGCCAGTGCGATCACTGGAATGAAACGATCCTTTTGACCGCTCAGCAATGCATTGACATCGACTGAAGCACCGTCGTTGTCCTGCCGGACCTCCGCCCGCCTGCCGTCCTGCGCACCAAGGAGGGACGCACCGGCAAACGTGGTGTCGACGACGCCGGGAAGACGCAGCACGCCATCCCCAGGCACTTTCTCGACAAAGAGATACAACTTGCCCTCACCCACCGTCGCATGTCCGAACGGCAGCGCCGCGAAGGGCTGCGCCTTCGTGCCGTAGATCGCCTCGCCGTTGACCTTCGTCCACGCGCCAATACCACGCAGGACATCCGCTTCATACGGAACGACCGAGCCATCGCCCTCGGGGCCGATATTGAGGATGTAGTTGCCGCCGGCGCTGACCACGCGTACCAGCCGTGCGATGTTCTCGCGCACCTTGCCCGGCAAGTCGTCGCGTTGTTGCCAGGCACGATAACCCCAGGTCTGCGGGAAGATCGAGGCTGGCGATTGCCAGGGCTCCTCGACCGCGACATCGGGTTCGGCGTTGTCGCCCATGACGGTGAAATCGCCCTGGTAGTTCCATACACGGCCCGACACCATGGTTTGCGGCTGCAGCTCATGCACGGTGCGTGCGAAGTGCGCGCTCTGCGCCGGCGTCGGCTTGCCCATGTCGAACCAGATCTCGGCGATCGGACCGTAATGGCCGAGCAGCTCCTTCAACTGGGCGACGTTGAAAGCTTCCTGCCCCGCGGTTATCGGATTGCTGTTGCCTTCGATATAGGTGTTGCCGCCGGGATGATGCCAGTCGATGGTCGAGTAATACACGCCAAAGGCCAGCCCACCACGCCGGCACGCGTCGGCCAGTTCCTTGACCACATCGCGCTTGAACGGCGTCGCGTCGACGATGTTGTAGTTCGTCTGTGCGGTATGGAACATGTTGAAGCCATCATGGTGCTTGGCAGTCACCACGATGAACTTCATGCCCGCCGCCTTGGCCAGGGCGACGATGGCGTCGGCGTCGAACCTCACCGGATCGAACGTCGCCGCCATGGCGGCGTACCGATCGCCCTGCAAGGGCGCATTGGCGAGGATCTGTTCGCTGTAGCCGTTGTCGATGCGCTTGCCCTGCCACTCGCCACCCAGCATCGAATACAGGCCAAAGTGGATGAACAGGCCGAATTTTCGGGCCTGCCATTGCTCGATGGTGGAGGCATCCGGGCGGGGGCCGCCAAGTGCATGCGGCTGGTCGACGGGCAACTCGGCCGCCGACACAGCGGCGGTGCACGTGGCAACGGCAAGCAGGGACGCGAAACAGGTTTTCGCCAGGAAGCGCAGAGTCATGGAAAGACACCGATCAGTCGACTAATTCGTATATGCACCGACGATGCATATACGAACGAACCTAAACGATCGCATCGCCTGGCGCAATGATCTATTTCAGTGAATCGAGAAGGCCCGTGGCACCGGGGCCAACGAACGCTTGCACCTGCTTGTTCTCCAGCAAGGTCCGCATCGCCTGCACGGCTCCGGCATCCTTGCTCGCGGCAATTTTTCTTACCAGGTCATCCAGCCGCGGATAAACGGTAGCCGCGACCCGCACCGGCGCAGCGACAGGACGGGCCTTTTCCGTTGGCGAACTCGTATGCGCCTGCGACGTCGTACCCTCGACCACCAAGGTCAGCAAATGCCGATGGTGCGTGCCGATGCCAAGTGAACCATTCGGCTGGAAGCTCACTTCCAGCACTTCAAGCGATACCTCGCTGCGCCCCACCTTCTGCGTGATGACATCGCCTACCGACACTTCCGGCTCGGTCGTATAAGGCACATTGACGCTACCCTCGTCGGCATCGCGTCGTGCCTTGAACTCCGTACCGTCGATGATGACCCGGTCGGGCCATGCCGTTTTGGCGTCCATGGGCGTCCTCTCTAAGAGTCAACGATCTTGGCACGTCCCGGATGCTCATGACCGTGCGTCGTCGAATCCACCCGGTCCCGCAGTCAAAAACTCGCTACTTCCCCCCACTCCCATCCGGCTTTGCCGGCGGATGCGCCTCGGGTGGTTTCGGTCGCGGCGCCGCCGCCTTCGGGCCACCGCTGGCCTTCGAGGGCGATGGTGAGCTGGCTGACGAAAAATTCCTGGACGCGTAGCCCGTTGAGGGCTTCGACAAAAGCGATCCACCCACGGGTGACGCGCTCGGTTCGGGAGCTCCCGGCATGGTCAGTGGCGGCAAGGATCGGGACGTCGAAGCGGATCGTGTCGATGCACCCGGTAACGGTTTTTCCGCGGCGGACGAGGTTTCCCGCACATCGCCCTTGGGACCGCCTCCGCCCCGGGGCTTGAAGGATGCAAATGGTTTGCTCGCCGATGCGCTCCTCGGCCCGCCCACCGCCGCGAACGAACTGGCACCTGGCCTTGTCGAACGCGTCGGCTCCGATTTCTCCGGACCCCTCGCGGCCGAGGCCGGCGTCGCGCGGGGCGGCGCCAGTCGACTGCGGACGGGGGCGGCGGCCGATGCGTGAGGTGCCGCGGCCGCCGCGGCAGGGCTGACCTCGTCCTTCGAATGGGGAGTCATGCTCTGGAAAGCATGGATGGCTTTCCTGCCGGTAAGCACCCTTGGCGGCGAGACCGACATATCGACGAACAGCGCACGCACCGATGAAACTTTTCGCGCACCATCCTCCGCCACCCCCATCACCGGGGTCACCTGCAGGAATCCGCGCAATTCGGCGCGATGTTCGCCGAAGGGCACCAGCAGCTCCTGCTCGCGGCTGTTCGTCTCGTTGTGTGTAATGCGCCGCCGCGACTCATGCACGGTCACGAAACTTTTCCTGCCTTCGGCAAGATGCGCTTTCAGATAGTGCAGCTGGCCTTCCCCTCCCGAGGTAAACGCCGGCGTGGCCGAAATGAATGGGCTGGTCGCGCTGGACGTGGCGTGCTTGGCACGCAGTCGACGAATCTTCTCCGCTTCCTTGGCGGTGGGCTGCTTTTTCTGGATGACGCCGAGCGAATCGGCATAACCCTTCGCCGTACTCAGGGCGCCTGCTACGCCTGGTTTATCGGCCGCCCTCAGTTTCTCGGCGCGATTGAGCTCGAGCTTTCGCTTCTGCGATGCGCCCGACTCGATCAGGAACGTATTGGGCAGCGCGTGCCTCTGGTCCTGGACGCGCACATGGGCAATATCGTCCAGGTAGGTCGGCTTTTCGAGGCGGACAAAGGTGACCTTCTCCGGCGGTGCGCCTTCGCGACCGCCCGATCCGTGCCGATCCCCCGGCCCGCTACCGCGGCCAGGCTTACCAGGACCGCCGCCACGACCGCCAGAGCCGCTGGAACCGCTGGCACCACCTTCCACGGCTAGACCCCTCTTCCGGCAATGAAGCGATTCTCGCCCAGGAATCGGTTGAGCGTATAGGCCAACGCGGACAAAACCCTGGAGGTGGCTAGCCGGTCAGCCACGCCAACCTGGTCACCGGAATTCCGCACCCGTGGCTCGTCCGGCGTGATCGAACGAGCGCCAGACGCTGTCCTGCCCCTGGATGCTGGCCTGGGCCCCGAGGCCAAACGTGCCGGCCCGCGCCATGGCAAAGCGTATCGCGGCAAAGCGCGACGCAAACCACCGATCGGGGCCATCGGTCTCACGCACCAGCCAACCCGGCGGTGTGGAACCGGCGAAACGAACATCGAAGGAAACCATGGCCATTGGCCTGAAGCGCGCAAGGATGCGCCTCCCCACGTTGGGAGGTGAGGTGCATGCTGGCTGTGAGGAGACCCACGCCCCGTTCAGGTTCGCCCGTCGGTTGGCGTTTTACTTTTCGTGGCGATCCGGGCTACGCGAACGACTCCGCGATCGATCGGATGCCGGACTCAGACTTCGCGAATCACTCGATGAGCGGTCTCTTCGCGTATCGGTACTGCGTTCCCGCGAACGCCCACGCTCTGGTTCGACGTCGGGCGCGCGCGCGGGCGAGCGGCGACGGCGGAACGTCGTCGACTGCGTCTCCCACTTGTCGTCGACTTTCCTGGCCGCGAAGAGTTCCGAATGCGTAAAGGTGTCATGACGGTAGATAAAACCGTCATCGGCGTCCTTGACGAAGCGTTCCATGCTGGCGTCGGCTACCTGGTTGGCCTGTGTCGGCGCATGTACCGTGGTACCCGGCAGCCGGGTGAACTGGAAGGCGCTCTGGTGAGCCTGCTCGTAACGCAGGTCCGGCCAAAGGGCCTCGGCATCGCTCGGCGGAGGGCTGCGCGGCGCAGGCGTGTCGCTGCCTTTGCGTTTCTCGGCGCCTGTGTGCTGGACGCTTTCGGTATACGTCACATCGTCACCACGGCGGAAACCATCGACCCTGTTGCGCGAAGACTTATGCAGAAAGGTCTTGCCGCCAGACTGGGCCTCCTTGCGCAAGGCCAGCGCCGGCTTAGGCAGGTTGGACTCCTCGAGGCTCGAAAAAGTCTGCGTCGTACTCCCTATTTTCCGTTCGATACCGCGTCGGGTTCCCTTGGAAACGTAACCGCGGTTATCGGCACCCGGATCGAGCGGCACCATCAGAAATGGCGTGATATCGCGAGACGGATCCGACACGCTTTGACCCGCGGCGCCGGCCTGCTTCTGCAATTCATTCATCTGTCCCTGCTGGCGATCTCGCACGCGCAGCGACGAATCCCGTGGCGGAGGTAGCTGCTTGGCCTTTTTCCTGGCGGGAGGGCCTTCTCCCGGGCTCACCGGATCGGGCGGCAATGTCGGTGGGTATGGCAACGACGGGAAGGGCGAACTCCCGCCATGCACGGGCACCGGAAGCGTATGAAACCCCAGGCCGGAAGGACTGACCGAGGGGGCGGAAAACGCGGGGGGTGTCAGCGTTCCCGAACGCGTTGGCGACCTGGGCGGGCTACCGGCTTTGTCGTTCAAGTCACGGAAAGAGCCGCTACGCTTGCGCGACGGGTCCCCGCCATTGCCGTGGTCAGCCATACGTCCCCCAGATGGACCGGCACATGGCGATTCCGGACAACGACTCCGCCGGAAGAGGTCGCGTACCGCGGCGACTCTAGCCTGAGCTGAAACAAGGGACCAGTGCTTGCTTCCCCTTTACGCCCAAGAACCGACAATCCAGACTCCGGACCGAGGTGTTCCCTGCATGAGGCCTACCCATGACTAGCGACGAATCATCGACGTCGCCGACGCCGACGCCACATCGTCGTCCGGTGATCGTCTGGGATGTACCGGTGCGACTGTTCCATTGGCTGGTCGTCGGACTGGTGGCTGCCGCTTATATCACCTGGCGACTCAACTGGATGAATTGGCACGTGCGTATTGGCGAAGCGCTACTCGCACTGGTGTTATTCCGTTTGCTATGGGGCTTTTTCGGTAGCGAGACGGCACGGTTTCGCCAGTTCGTGGTCTCGCCCTCCTCCGCGCTCCGTCATTTACGCCACACCTTCCGTCGCGAGCCTGACGACCAGGTGGGCCACAACCCCGCGGGCGGATGGATGGTGCTGTTGTTGCTCATCCTGCTGCTGGTCGAAGCCTTGAGCGGGCTCTACATCAACAACGACATCGCGGACGAAGGACCGCTTACCGAATGGATGCCAGCGCCGGTCGCCAATGCGATCACGGCGTTGCATTCGATCCTGTGGGATGTGCTGCTGGCGGCGGTGATCCTGCATGTGCTGGTCATCGCCTTGTACGCCGCGATCAAGGGGCACAATTTGCTTCGCCCGATGCTGACAGGTCGAAAGACCTTGCCGACAGACACCGCCGTGCCGCGGCTAGCGCCGACGGTGCGAGCCCTGGTTCTGCTGGTCATTGCGATCGCCGGTGCAATGGCGATCGCTGACTACCTCTGACCTTAGTTCTTCGGCGGAACGACCTGGCCACGGATCTCGCCGCCCGGGTGGTCCTTGGTATGGATGTTTATGTACATATCGCCGGCGGCGAATTCCTTGGCATCCTCCGGCGACAGGGTGGCCTGACCCTTGATGGGACTGACGATGGCCGAACCCTTTTCCGACAGCCAGACTTTCACGCCAGCATTCTTGCCGGTTGCTGCGGGCCCATGGAAATGCGCCATGGTGGCGTCGCTGGATAACCCGCTGAAGGTGATCGACCAGGTAACGACACGGGTGCTGGCGTCATAGGAGAGGTCGGCTGAGCCGGTCGCCGATGTCTGCACGACAGGAACCTGCTGCGCACCGGTGAGCGGTACGGTAAACGTGACGGGGGCGGCATACGCCAGCGAGATCGACCCGGCCAACACGAGACCGGCAAGCATCATCTTGACGCGGCGCGACATGGACATGTTCATCTGCTATCTCCTGATTCGGTTGACCTGAACGACGGTGGCCGTCGATACGTTTCAAGCCTGCGTCCGGAAGCGGCGATCAGGTGCAGGCTACCGGCAAATCTAGCACGGCAGGAGGGGTGGAATGAGTGAACGTCCTTATACGGGGCGGGGGGATCGGTCCGCGTCGCCCCGGTTGCCCGAAGCCGCATATCTGGACGAGAGATAGACAACGCATAACGGGAAAAGAAGGTAGCGCGAGGCGATCGAGAGAACCTGCGAGATCAACCCATAAGAGCCCGACAACCCGTCCGCGCCGAAGAACGAGAAGTACCAAAACGCGGTGAACGCAATCAACAGCGCCAGATTACCCTCCCCCTCCGCCGTGATTACCCCGTACACCCTGGGAAACATCCTGCAGAAAAAGTGCCAGGCAACATAAGCCGAGACGATCATCACGAACGGAAACAGGCTCCAGGTCGAGATTCCAAGACCCGCGGCGGCGATGGCGATATCCGCATGCGTGGTGATGGCACGAATCGGCACATAGCCCCAGATATTGCCGGCGCACATCAATGACAGCCAGTAAAGGAACGCGAGCGCGAACCGGCGTGACCTGATGAATGGAATCGACGTCAGCCCGTAGAGGCCGAAGTACAGCAAACCATTGCCCACGAATGGCCCCGCCAGGGCGATCAGCGCCGCGCTGATACCGTGGCCGCTCGCCTGGATCGGGCCGTAGTCGACATTGTCCGAGACATCGCCGAGGAAGATGACGTTGTATACCGTCGCCGGTCCGTAATCGATGCCGAACGGCTGCCTCATCCAACCCAGGCACCAGGCCGACAATGAATGCGCGTACTCATGCGTCAGGTAAGCGACGGCGTGCGCGACGATCACGAAGACGAACGTCGTCACCACGAAAACAAGATTGTCCGCGGTGATCGGCCGCGTGCCTGATCGAACAGTGGAACGCATGGCCAAGCCCCTGTAACAAGTCGATGGCGTCGCCTCGAAAAACCCTGCGAAGCGCGCTGTCGCATACCATTACCTGGAATGCGACGTCGCGGCAACATGTCCAGCGCGCCGGGCATTATTTCAAGAAGAATCAAACCCTATGTTGGCAGAAAGAGGCTGGAGCCAACTCGAGCGTCAAAGAGCGACAGTAAGCACGGCCTATACGTAGAACTACGCTTGAAACAAACCGTGCAAGGAAGGACAGTTTCCAGGCAGCTTTAAGAAAGAATGAGTAGACGAGGCCCTCGACATAGCGAAAAGTTGAAGCGGTTCACCTTTCTCCCGTACTCATGCTGCTCGACTATCCATAGAGCTGCCAGCGCTCGAGACAGCTGGTGCACGCGTTCCAAGATGGAGCAGGATCATGAAAACATGCTTTGTCACCGCCACACTGGTCATCGCTTGTTGCGCACCCGTATTCCCCCCGGGCGCGAAAGCCGCACCGCCGCCATCGGTATCGAGAATTGCCGGATCGGTGGTCAACACATCGACCCCACCGCGGCCGCTGCCAGGCATGGTCACCGCGGCATTCCCGATGGTCGCTTCGTGCTCACTCGAAAGCCCTGCCTTCCGCCATTGCCTTGAGGCGAATGCCACCTCCCTGGTGAAGCAGCCGGACGATCCGGCCGCCCAGGTCTTCCAGTTCAAGGTACGCACGTCCGATGGCTCGATTGTCGTAAAGACCGTACTCGCAACGGCTGGCACCACCGAAGCCGCCGCGGAGCAGATGGCCCTTGCCGACACGGCCGGCGGTACGATCCTGATGCGGCTCTGATCAGCAGCCCCAGCGGTCGGAATGCCGGCGATGTTCTATCGGCCGACTCGATCAATTCGCCGAGCGCCAGCATGTGGATGCAGATCGTGAACCGCCCGCGCCGCAAGAAGAGACCTTGCGCGACCCGCCTCGCGGCGGCGTCGCGCATTTATCCTTGCCAGGCAAATCGTCAAGGATAAGCCACGGTGGCGACTTATTTTTTCCTCAGCGTCGCGGCTACCCAGTCTTCCTTTGCCTGGTCCAGCGTATTGCTCATGACCGTGGCGGCGGAGAAACTTGGTGGGAAGGAGCGTGGCGGGAACTCCTTGAACGTGGCGGCGAATTCGTACACTTCCTCCATGGCGCCGTAGACTCCGCCGATCTGGTTGAGCTGCCAGTCCCAGAACGTGTTCGAGGTGATATCCGCCCTTTCGAACGGGTCCTGAAACAGGTTGAACGTCTTCTGCAGGCGAAGCTGGATGAAGGGCTCGGCCCAGACACCCAGCGTTCCCGCCATCCGCTGTTCGGCATACACGTACTTGTAGTCGCCGTGACGCGATGCCACCAGCAGGCCGTCATCGTCCGTGTAGAAGAACACCCGGCGCGCGCTCCCGGTGCCATTGCCGGTGCCCGCACCGCCTTGCACCTTGCGCATGAAACCGGACTGGTCGTAACCGTCCAGGTGCACCTTGTAGCTCTTGCCGTTGGCCTTGTGCCCTTTCTTGAGCTTGTCGATGATCGCGGGCTCGCCGGCAAAAGCGCACAGGGTCGGGAACCAGTCGTTGTGGCTCATAAGACCATTGGTGGTGGTACCGGCATGGATCACGCCCGGATACCTCACCACACACGGCACCCGGTAAGCACCTTCCCAGTTCGTGTTCTTTTCCGAACGGAAATGCGTCATGGCACCATCGGGCCACGAATTCATGTGAGGTCCGTTGTCGCTGGTGTACACCACGATCGTATTGTCGGCGATGCCGAGATCGTCCAGGGTATCGAGCAAGGTACCGATGGTGTCGTCGTGCTCGAGCATGCCGTCGATATATTCGCTGTCACCGTGCGTATAGCGCCCCCGATGTTCGGCGCGGACGTGCGTGCGCAGGTGCATGCGCGTGGCATTGAACCAGCAGAAGAAGGGCTTGCCGGTCTTGTTCTGGCGTTTCATGAAGTCGATTGCCGCGCCGGAGGTTTCGTCATCGATCGTCTCCATCCGCTTCTTGGTGAGCGCACCGGTGTCCTTGATGGTCTGCTTGCCGATCTTGCCGAAACGCGGATCCACCTTGGGGTCGTCCTTGTCGCTGGCCTTGCATTGCAGGACGCCGCGAGGGCCGAACTTTTTGATATACGAGGGATCCTTCGGGTAATTGGGAAGTTCCGGTTCCTCTTCGGCATTGAGATGGTAGAGATTGCCGAAGAACTCATCGAAACCGTTCACCGTGGGCAGCGATTCGTTGCGATCGCCCAGGTGGTTCTTGCCGAACTGACCGGTCGCATAGCCAAGGCTCTGCAGCATTCCACCGATCGAGGGATCGAGCTGACTCATGCCCATGGGCGCGCCGGGGAAGCCGACCTTGGTCAGACCACTGCGAAGCCCGTGCTGGCCGGTAAGGAAGGCCGCGCGTCCCGCGGTGCAACTTTGCTCGGCGTAGTAATGAAGGAAGCGGACGCCCTCGTGGGCAATCCGGTCGATATGTGGCGTCTCGTAGCCCATCAGTCCGTCGCTGTAACAGCTCAGGTTCGTCACACCGACGTCGTCACCGAAGATCACGAGGATATTGGGCTTCGCGTCCGGCGCTTTCTTCGTGCTTTTTGCCATGTCCGTCTCCTGGAGAACTGACACGTGCTCGCCGCCGGATTGAATGACTTGGGGACCGGCGACCGCGTTGGTCAGACACCCGAAGAATGATTTGCCCACGCAAAAGGCGAAACCGAAGTTTCACCCGCGAGAACTGCGTAAAAATACGTACGCTTCGCGCTGTCAACCGTGGGGCGGGTCGTAGTTGACCGTCACGTAATAGAACACCTGTCCCCGCACTGCCGCACGTTGGAAGCTGGCGAATACGAACTTGTCCGCTGGCTGATGGACCGGGGCCATCTGTGATTTTCCGTTGGCTTCCACCTTCGCGCCCGCCGCGGCCGCCATGGTTGTTGGATCGGTCGATTCGTCCCGGACGCCTGGGAGCTCGATCTCGCCGAACTGCGCCTTCAACGTCACATACGTTCGCGCCCATGCGTCCGCGGCTTCCCTGGCGTCCTGGCCTTCGTAAAGATAGATGCCGATCCGCACGAGCTTCCCGTTCCTGAAGAAGAACTGCACGTTCTCCTTCTTGCCGTCGAACAGACCCGTGAAGGTCTCCAGGTCGCCGTTGCTGAAGGACCGGTAAGGCCCATAGTCGGCGAATGCCATGACCTCCTGCGGCGTCATGTGGAAGTGCCACGGCGCCAGACCGTCCGTGTCGGCCGCCGGTATCGGCGACGCCGCGTTCGCTACGCAAAGAACGATGGACAGGAACATGCCTGTCAGCGTGGGAATCCCGCGCATTTTACCCTCCCCCTGCTATTCGTCCGCTTCGGGTCGAAAGCGGCGAGTCCGAGCATGCCGGTCATAGCCGTCCGTCACAAGGGTCTTTCTGGCCAAACGTCGGCAATCAGGTCCAGACGGAGGGCGCCAGAAGCCGCTCGTTCCAATCGTGCAGCCACTTCGTGAAACGTGCCAGGTAGGTCTCGCCGAAACGGAAGGACCCGAGACGGTCCGTCGCCTTCAGATGTAGCGACGTGACCCACAGACGCTGGGCCAGCAGCATGGCTGGCTGGATCGCGAGGTCCGCAGCTGCGAGTGGGCGTAAGGACAGGTACCCGTGGAAAAACGTACGTATCAGTTCATCCGTGGCCTCGTCCGGCCCGCCGTACCAGGTTACGCCACGGGCAAACGCCGCGAGTTCGAAAGCGCGCCATCCCCAGGCACAACAATCGAAATCGAAAGCGGTGGCCAGGCCTCCCTGGAAATGCATATTGGCGTTATTGAGGTCGCCGTGGCAGAAGCCCGACGTTAGATCGTCCCGCCCGCTCAGCATGCCAACCAGGGCATCGGTCATTCGCGCAAAGCTACCCCGATCCTCAGGGCGGATGTGCTGGGCGACCTCGATCGATGGCTGGATCACCACGGTGTCCAGGTCGAACGGTTTACGCGCGGGACTCTCCCGGACGGCATAGCACGCTAGGTGCAAAGTTGCCACCGCGACGCCATAGCGGCGGGCATTCTCCAGCCTATCCGATCCGTAATAGTGGAGATCCGCCCCAGGCGCATCCTCGAACAGAACTGCCGTACGCGTGCCTTCAGGCATCGGAATGGCTATCAGATAACCGCCATCCCGCACCGGCACCGGGCGCGCCACTGATCCGCCCGCCGCGGCGATGGCAAGAATCGCCTCCATTTCAGCCGCCGTTTCCCATGGCGTTCGCCATCCGAACGGGTGAATCCTCAACCACCATGCGCGACCGCCAGCTTCCAGGCGATAAACATCGTTGATGAAGGATCGCCATAGCCGGCAATCGTCGATCGGGCCGATATCGAAATGGCCAGCGACATGGAGGGCAAGCGTCGCCGGGTCGGGCAACGAATGAACGACGGAAATCACCGCTTGCATCGCCGGATTCGCATGAGCTATCTCCGCCGAATGGCTTCGACCGGCGCGGTATCCACTGCCCGTCGCGCGGGACCGAACACCGCCAGTTGCCCAAGCAGCCATAGCGTCGCCGCCGCGCAAGGCACCACGTACCAAGGCATCAGCTTCAGTTCGTACGCTTTCATGAGCTGCAGGTTACCGGCATAAGCAAGAACGCCGCCAGCGACA
>DASYLE010000148.1:0-21841 GCA_036009745.1 Luteibacter sp.
GAAGCCCGGTGTCGTCGGCGCGATGTAGTGACCGTTGCGGATCGTCACCGGATCGACGAAGTGCTCATGCAGGTGATCGACGAACTCGATCGAGCGATCGTCCTTGCGCCC
The DNA here is from genome assembly GCA_036009745.1 of Luteibacter sp. Lineage (GTDB taxonomy): Bacteria > Pseudomonadota > Gammaproteobacteria > Xanthomonadales > Rhodanobacteraceae > Luteibacter. Next base: position 112 of record DASYLE010000148.1, read on the forward strand.
GGTGATGGCGACGAAGTCGGCCATCGCCAGATGCTGCACCAGTTCGCACAGGCCGACGCCGCCGGCATGCGGAAACACCCGTACGCCGAAGTGCGCGGCGAGCAGCAGGATCGCCAGGTTCTCGTTGACGCCGCCGACCCGCGCCGCGTCGATCTGCACCAGGTCGACCGCGCCGGCCTGGAACAGCTGCTTGAACATCACGCGGTTGTGCGTGTGCTCGCCAGTCGACACCGGGATCGGCGCGATGCCACGGCGGATCGCCGCGTGACCGAGGATGTCGTCGGGGCTGGTCGGTTCCTCGATCCAGGCCAGGCCGACATCTTCGAGCGGCCGCAGCCAGTCGATCGCGGTCTGCACGTCCCAGCGCTGGTTGGCATCCACGGCGATGGCGATATCGGGGCCCACGGTCGCGCGCGCCAGGCGGCAGCGGCGGATATCGTCCTCGACGCTGAGGCCGACCTTCAGCTTGATCGTACGGAAACCGTCTGCGACGGCTTCGCGGGCGAGGCGCTGCAGCTTTTCGTCCGAATAACCGAGCCAGCCTGGCGAGGTCGTATAGGCGGGATAGCCTTCGGCGAGCAACTGCTCGATGCGCGTCTGTTTGGCTGGCTCGGCCTCGCGCAGGATTGCCAATGCCTGTTCCGGCGTGAGGGCGTCGGTCAGGTAACGGAAGTCGACCTGCGAGACGATCTGCTCGGGCGTCATCTCGGCGATATAACGCCACAGGGGCTTGCCCACGGCGCGCGCGGCCATGTCCCAGGCGGCGTTGATCACCGCGCCGATCGCCATATGCATCACGCCCTTCTCGGGGCCGAGCCAGCGCAACTGCGAATCGCCGGTCAGGCCACGCGCGAACGCGCCAAGGTCGCCGGTCACCTCGGCCACATCGCGGCCGACCACCATCGGGCGTAGTGCCTCGAGAGCGGCGGTCTGCACATCGTTGCCACGGCCGATGGTGAAGACCAGGCCGTGCCCGGCCAGGCCATCGGCGCTGTCGGTGCGCAGGACCAGATAGGCGGCCGAGTAATCCGGGTCCGGATTCATCGCATCGGAGCCGTCGAGCGCGAGCGACGTCGGGAAGCGGACGTCGTGGGTTTCCAGCGCGATGATCCTGGTCATGAATGGCCTCCGTGGGCTGTGGCGCGATCGGCGGGATGGGCAAGCACCCGCTGGCGCTGACGTCCGAGGCCTTCGATACCGAGTTCGATGACATCGCCCGCGCGCAGGTACGTCGGTGGCTTCAGGCCCAGGCCGACGCCCGCCGGCGTACCGGTGCTGATCACATCGCCGGGCATCAGGGTCATGTAGCGGCTGATGTAGCTGACCAGGTGGGCCACGCCGAAGACCATCGTGCGCGTGTTGCCGTCCTGGTAGCGATGGCCGTTGACCTCGAGCCACAGCGAGAGGTTTTGCGGATCGGCGATCTCATCCGGCGTCACCAGCCACGGGCCGATCGGGCCGAAGGTATCGCAGCTCTTGCCCTTGACCCACTGGCCGCCATGCTCGAGCTGGAATTCGCGCTCGGAAAGATCGTTGATCACCGCGAAGCCGGCGATGTGCGCCATCGCGTCCTCGATGGACACGTCGCGTGCGACGTCGCCGATGATCACGCCGAGCTCCACTTCCCAGTCGGTCTTCACCGAACCGCGCGGGATGACGACATCGTCGTCGGGGCCGCTGATCGCACTGGTCGCCTTCATGAACAGTACCGGCTGCTCAGGCGGGGCCATGCCGCTTTCCGCCGCGTGGTCGGCATAGTTCAGTCCCACGCAGATCATCTTGCCGACCCGCGCCACCGGTGCGCCGTAGCGCGGCGCGCCGGCAACCAGGGGCAGGGTCTCCGTGTCGATCGCGGCCAGCCGGCGCAGCTCCTCGCTGAGCAGGGTGGTTTCGTCGATATCGGCGACCACATCGGACAGATCGCGCAACCTGCCTTGTGAATCGATCAGTCCCGGTTTCTCGGCACCGGGCTTGCCATAACGGACCAGTTTCATGCGTGCGTCGCCATCAGTTGGACCAGCCACCGTCCACGACGTGGACGGTGCCGGTGGTGAAGGAGGATTCGTCGGAAGCGAGATACAGGGCGAGCGCGGCGATTTCTTCGGGTGCGCCGAGGCGGCCCATCGGCTGGCGGTCGGTGAAGCTGCGCCATGCGGCTTCCTGGTCGCCCCCGAGTGCCAGCACGCGCTGTTCCAGCGACGGCGTCTTGACCGTGCCGGGGCAGATAGCGTTGCAGCGCACGCCACGGGCGACATAGTCCGCGGCGATCGAGCGGGTCAGCCCGATGACCGCGGCCTTGGTCGCGCCATAGGCGAAGCGATTCGGCACGCCTTTGATGCTGGAGGCCACCGAGGCCATGTTGACGATGCTTCCCCGGCCGCGCGCGAGCATGCCGGGCAGTACGGCCTTGCAGGTATGGAACATGCCATCGACATTGATCGCGAAGGAACGGCGCCAACTGGCTTCGTCGGTATCGAGGATCGTGCCGGCATGCACGTAGCCGGCGCAGTTGAACAGCACGTCGACGGCGCCCGCGTTGCCGGTCACGGCGGCAACCGCCGCGGCATCGGTGACATCGAGCACCTGGGTGACGATCGATGGATGCGCGGCGGCGAGTGACGCCAGGGCCGCCTGGTCGACGTCGGTGGCGATCACCTGCGCGCCGGCTTCAGCGAAGGCGAGCGCGGTGGCGCGGCCGATGCCGGCACCGGCGGCGGTGATCAGGGCGCGTTTGCCGGCAAGCCGGCCTGGTATCGGGGATTCGGTCATGGGGATGTCCTGGGTGAGTCCGTGGTGACGTCGAGTGCATAGAAGCGCATCGCGTTGCCGCCGAAGATGTCTGCCTCGCGGCCGGGCGCATAACGTGCGGCGAGGTCCTGTGCGAGCTGCAGCCAGCGCGCGTAGCTGCCGTGCGTGGTGAGTACCGGCCAGTCACTGCCCCAGAGCAGGCGACCGGCGCCGAAGCTCGCAAACAGGTGTTGGGCGAAGGGTTCGAAGACGTCGTCGTCCGCGCCGGGCGCGACCAGGGTGAGCAGGCCGGAAAACTTGCAGTGGAGTGACTCGCGCTGGGCGAGTGCATGTATCGCCGTCGCCCACGCATCGAATCCGTCGCCAGCGATATCGGGCTTGGCCGCGTGGTCGAGCACGACGCGCAGGCGCGGCTGTCGATCGAGCCGGTGGTGCAGGGCAGGCAACCGGGGCAGGTCGACCAGGGCATCGAAGGCGAGATCGTGCTCTTGCAGGCAGTCGAAGGCGCGATCGAGCGAGGGGCGCGCCAGCCAGTCTGGATCGGCGATGTCCTGGGCCATGGGGCGCAATCCGCGGAGCAGCCCGCCGCCATCGCGTACCAGGCGCGCGATTCGCGCGCAGGCGTCGATCGCTTCGAGGTCGACCCAGCCGACCACGCCGGCGACGCAGCGATCATCCAGGGCCAGGTCGAACAGGAAACGTGTCTCCGCTTCGGTGGGCGCGGCCTGTACCAGCACCGATGCCTGCACACCGGCCGCGTCGCGTTCGGCGTGCAGGTCGGCCGGCAGGAAATCCTTGCGTAGCGCTTCGGGTGCCCTGGCCAGCCAGGCGTAATCGCCCCGGCCCGGGCGCCAGTAATGCTGATGCGCATCGACCAGGATCATGGCGTCGGCACGCCTTCGCGTAGCAGGCCTTCACGGCGCAATCGCGGCCAGATAGCGGCCGGTACCGGCGTGTGCAGGCGGGCGAGGGCGCTGTCGACCTCGGCCACCGAACGCAGGCCGCAGACCACGCTGGCCACGGTCGGATGCGCAAGCGGAAATTGCAGTGCCGCGGCACCGACATCGATGCCGCTTTGCGCGGCGATGTCGTAGAACCGCTGCGCCCGCGCAAGTACGGCGTCGCTGGCCGCTTCGTAGTTGTAGGTATGGCCCGGTGCCCCCATCGTGCCAAGCAGGCCGGAGTTGTAGGGGCCGGCGGCGAGGATGGCGACGCCCCGGGCCGCGGCCGCGGCCATCACCCGATCGCTTTCCGCCTGTTCGAACAAGGTGTAGCGCCCGGCCAGCATGATGGCGTCCAGCGGGAACCGTGGCATGACCTCGAGGCAGACCGCTTCCTCGTTGACGCCGATGCCGATCGCACGGCAGACACCCTGGTCGCGCAGGTCGGCCATCGCCGGCAGGGCCTCTTCCAGTGCCTGGCGGAGCACGGCCGGATGGTTCGCCCCGTGGGTAAGGGCGCCGATGTCGTGCAATAGAAGGATGTCGACATGGTCCGTGCGCAGCCGTTGCAGGCTACCTTCGAGCGCGCGCAGCACGCCATCGCGGCTGTAGTCGAAGCAGGCGCGACGACCCTCGACGGCGAATCCGTCGGTGGCGCCGGCACGGGCTGGATCGTCCTCGACGCGGCGCCCCACCTTGGTCGACAGCGTGTAACTGGCACGGTCCAGCGTGCGCAAGGCGTTACCGAGCCGGGTTTCGCTCAGGCCGTAGCCGTAATAGGGCGCGGTATCGAAGTGGCGAATGCCATGCTGCCAGGCGTGGAGGACCGCAGCCTCGGCTTCGCCATCGGCCACCGAGGCGTACAGATTGCCGATCGGCGCGCCGCCGAAGGCCAGCCGGCTCAGGGCTAGTTCGCCGATCGTCGCAGTGCCTTGGTTTTGTTGGGTTTCTACGTCGGTTACCATCGCCATTCCCGCCAAGGTCGCGCCGTGGCAACCTGTGTACATATGAAAATAACGTTTATATGTGATTTTTGAACGTTGCGGCGCAGCATTACCACACCCCTGTGGGAGCGAACCCTGTTCGCGAGTCCTTTGGGGCCGTGACTCGCCCGGCCGCCAGCTTTGGAAAGTCATCGCCCCAAGGGACTCGCGAACAGGGTTCGCTCCCACAAAAGCGCGGCCCCACAACAGTAGGCCGCCTCCGTTATCCTGCGCCCATGGATCCACGACTTCCCGAACCGGGCGCCGCCGAGCGCCAGCATTCCGACCATCTTTCCTCCCTGCTTCGCGAGGAAATCGCCGCGCAAGGGCCGATGGCGTTCTCACGTTTCATGGAGCGCTGCCTGTACGCGCCGGGGCTGGGCTATTACAGCGCCGGCAAGGCCAAGTTCGGCGCGGCGGGCGACTTCGTCACCGCGCCGGAGCTCGGCGAACTGTTCGCCCAGTGCGTGGTGCGCGCGGTACTACCGGTGCTGGCGGCGCTCGGCCCCGAAGCGGATTTCCTTGAGCTTGGCGGTGGCAGCGGCGCTTTCGCCGAAGCGGCGTTGAAGGCGATGGCGGCGAACGAAGTCTTGCCGCATCGTTACCTGATCCTCGAGCCGAGCGCCGACCTGCGCGAACGCCAGCGTGAGCGACTGATGACGGCGCTCCCGGACGAGGTAAGCGCGCGCGTGCAATGGATCGACGGTCCGCCGGAGGCTGAGTGGCAGGGCGTACTGTTCGCCAACGAAGTCATCGATGCCTTGCCGACCACGCGCTTCACCGTGCGCGATGGCGAGGTCTTCGAAGAGCATGTGGTGCTCGATGGCCATGGCGCCTTCGCGCGCAGCGACCGTCCGGCCGATCAGCTTGTCGCCGGCGCGGTGCGCCATCTGGAGCGCGACCTGCAGCGCGGCTTCGAGGCCGGCTACCGTTCCGAAGTGCTGCCGCAGCTGCCGTACTGGATCCAGGCGGTGGCCGGGTCGCTGGCGCGTGGCGCGATGCTGTTCATCGATTACGGCTATACGCGGGCGGAGTTCTACCTGCCCGAGCGCACCGACGGCACCTTGATGGCGCATTACCGGCATCGCGCCCATGCCGATCCGTATTTCCTGCCGGGCCTGCAGGATCTGACCGCGTCGGTGGATTTCACCGCGCTGGCCGAGGCCGGCAATGGCGCGGGTTTTGCCGTCGCGGCGTATGTGCCGCAGGCGCAGTTCCTGATCGCTGCGGGGTTACAGGATCTGTTCGAGAGCGGTTACGCGGCCGCCGAAGACGAGGCGACGCGTTACCGGCTGGCGCAGCAGGTCAAGAAACTGACCTTGCCGAGCGAAATGGGCGAGCGTTTCCAGGCCATGCTGTTCGCGCGTGGACTCGACGCGGTGGCGCTGCCCGCGGAGATCATGCTGGCCGATCAGGGCTCGCGGCTTTAATGGCGGCGATCGCGGCGACCCGTGCGCGGGTCATCGCCTCGCCGATCGCCGGGCCGCTGAGGGCTTTTTCGACAAAGGGCTCGGCGGTGATGGTCGCCGCCGCGTCGCGTGCCGTGCGCAGGTAATCCGCTTGCGGATACCCGGCGTCCTCGTTGCCGAGCCGGCCACGCTTGTCCGCTTCGCAGGCCTTGAGGAAGGTATCCAGCCGTTCGGGCCGGCGCAGCGCGTCCAGGCTGGCCAGCAGCTTCAACACGGTAGCCGGCTTCAGTTCGAAGGCCATATGCGCATTCAGGTGCTGGCGACAGACGGCTTCGGCGAGCACGGCGAATTCGGTAGGCACCTTCAGGCGTGCCGACATCGCCCGCAGCGGTTCGACACCACGTTGCTCGTGCATCACGTGCCGCGGCAGTTCGTCGGCCGGCGTCAGCGCCTTGCCGAGGTCATGGGTCAGCGCGCAGTAGCCGACCAGTGCGTCGCCGGGGGCAATACGTGCGGCCATGTCGAGCACCATCTCGACATGCACGCCGGTGTCGATCTCCGGATGGTATTCGGCACGCTGCGGCACGCCGTACAAGGCCTCGACTTCAGGAAACAGGATGCGTAGCGCATCGCTCTCGCGCAGCACGCGCAGGAAGGCGGAGGGCATCGGTTCGGAGAGAGCCTTGCGCGTTTCCGCCCAGACCCGTTCGGCGACGAGATGGTCGATCTCGCCGTCGACGACCATCTGGCGCATCAGCGCTATCGTTTCGTCGGCCACGGTAAAACCGAGCGGCGCATAGCGCGCGGCGAAACGCGCCACGCGCAGCAGGCGCACCGGATCCTCGACGAATGCCGCCGAGACATGACGAAGTACTTTTGCCTCGAGGTCGCGCACACCGCCGTAGGGATCGACCAGGTTGCCGTCGGCATCTTCGGCGATCGCATTGATGGTCAGGTCGCGGCGCTCGAGGTCCTGTTCGAGGGTAACCGTGGCATCGGCCTGGAAGCTGAAGCCGTGGTAGCCGCGGCCGGTTTTGCGCTCGGTGCGTGCCAGCGCGTATTCCTCGCCCGTTCCGGCATGCAGGAAGACCGGGAAATCCTTGCCGACTGGCTTATAACCAGCAGCCAGCATCTCGTCCGGCAACGCGCCAACGACGACGAAGTCGCGGTCGACGACGGGGCGGCCGAGCAGTTTGTCGCGGACCGCGCCGCCGACGAGAAAAGTTTGCATGTGCCGGATTGTAGCGGCGATTTTAACGGCGCATGGCACGCGCGTCGTCCAGTCGCCGTTGCCTTACCGGTTTGCGGACGAGGGTCGGCAACCAGGCGCTGAACGATTGCGGCACGATGCCCAGGGTTGCCAGACCATCGGTCCTGCCGACCGAATCGGTGCCCAGCGAGCGGAAGTTGTCCAGGGAAAACGGTTTGCCCGGCAACATCTGTGCAAATCCGGCCTGCAGGCGGCCGAGGCTGTCCGGCAGGGGAAGGATGCGGGTATGCAGTCCGGCGGTGTCGCGGATCTTCGTGACGATTTCCCGCAGGGTCAGGGTTTCCCTGCCATAGAGTTCAAAGGTGCGTCGCCTGCTGCGGCCATCGTCGCCGATGCAGCGGGCGAAGGCTTCGGCGACATCGCCGACGTAGACCGGCGCCATCTTCGCGTTGGGTCGCGCCAGCGGCAGCAGCGGAAGTTTGTGCAGGAGACCGGCGAAGCGGCTGACCAGTCCATCGCCATGGCCGAAGATCGTGCTCGGCTGGTAGATGGTCCATTCCAGTTCGGAACCCTTGACCAGCCCCTCGGCCTCGCCGCGCGTCTTCAGGTAGGCCGACAAGTCCTGGCCCGCCTTCAGCGAACTCATCTGGTGCAGGCGTCGCACGCCACTATCGCGACAGCCCGTCAGGATCGCGCGGGTCAGCTCGACATGCGCGCGCCGGAATGTATTCCGGCCGCTTTCATTGAGGATGCCGATCAGGTTGATCACCGTGTCGGCGCCGCGGAAATGTTTTTTCAGCACCGACTTGTCGTAGACGTCGGCACTGAGCAGGGTCACGCCAGGGGTCACCGCGCTTTCGCGCCGCGCTTCCCGGTTCCGTGAAAGCAGCACGATATCGTGTCCGTCGGCGACCAGGCGTGGTACCAGGGTGCGACCGACGAAGCCGGTGCCTCCGAGGATGACGATGCGTTGCGTTTTCATGGGACTTCCTTGCGTGTTGCGGTGGATCAGTCGAGCGGGAGGGAAAGATCGACGTCCAGGACGATCTTGCCGATATGCGAGCCCTCTTCCATCAGGCGGTGAGCCTCGGCGGCATCGGCGAAAGGTACATGGGCATGGATGAGGGGGCGGAATGTGCCCGCTTCGATCAGCGGCCAGACCTTTTCGCGCAGGGCATCGGCGATGCCTGCCTTGACCGACGCGCTCATGGGACGCAGGCCGGAACCGGTGACGGTGAGACGCCGGAAGGCGATCTTGGCCAGGTCGAGTTCGGCGCTTCGCCCACGTGGAAGCGCGATCATCACCAGCCGCCCGTCGAGGGCCAGCGTATCGATATTCCTCGGCGCGTAGTCGCCGCCGACCATGTCGAGGATCACGTCGACACCGTTGCCATCGGTCAGCGATTTCACCACGGCGACGAAGTCCTCGTCGCGATAGTTGATACCGCGCTCGGCGCCGAGCTTTTCGCAGACGGCAACCTTGTCGGCACTGCCGGCGGTGGCGAACACACGCGCGCCGAAGGCACGGGCCAGCGGGATCGCGGTGGTGCCGATGCCGCTGGAGCCGCCGTGCACGAGGAAGGTCTCACCGTTGGCCAGCCGTCCGCGCTGGAACACGTTGGTCCAAACGGTGAAACAGGTTTCCGGCAGGGCGGCCGCTTCGCGCCAGTCCAGCCCTTTCGGTACCGGCAGGCATTGTCCGGCGGGTATGGCGGCGTATTCGGCATAGCCGCCGCCATTGGCGAGCGCGCAAACGGCGTCGCCGGCACGCCAGGTATCGACCTCATCGCCGACCGCGACCACGATACCGGCGACTTCCAGTCCCGGCAGGTCGGTGGTACCCGGTGGCGGCGGATAGGTGCCGGCGCGTTGCCCGCAATCGGCGCGGTTGATCCCGGCGGCGGCGACACGGATCAGCACATCGCCCTTGCCGACCGTCGGCATCGGCCGGCTTTCCGGTTTCAGGACCTCGGGCGGTCCAGGCCGGGTAATGACGATGGCGGTCATGCGATCGGGAAGGCTGGCGTTCGTGCTCATCGCGGGTTGGATCCGGTGCTTGCCGGTGGCGCCGGCGGGGGCAGGTTGGCGGCCGGCGCGACCTGTACCGGGGGCGGCGCGGGTGTTACGACGGGGCAGGCGGCGCCTTTGCGCACGGCACCCGTGTCGGGCAGCGCATAGGCCGCGCCGATACGGCTCATGCGGCGGGTGATCGGCGTGGCGCTGCCGTTGATCCGCCAGTCGTAGATCACCGCGAAGGCCATCACCCGGGCGACGTACTCGCGGGTTTCCTTGAACGGGATGCTGGTGACGAAGAGGTCGGGATCGAGCGTGCCGCGCGCGGTCAGCCACTGATCGACACGGCCGGGGCCGGCGTTGTACGCCGCGCTGGCCAGCCATGGCGAGCCGTTGTAGCGCGCGGCCATCTGCGCGAGATAGCGCGTGCCGAGTTCGATATTGGTCGGCGGGTCGTACAGGCTCTGGCCGCCGCTCCACGGCAGGCCGTTACGCTTGGCGACATTGGCCGCCGTGGCGGGCAGCAACTGCATGAGTCCACGTGCGTCGGCACCCGAACGGGCATCGGTCATCCAGGCGCTTTCCGCGCGGATGATCGCGTAGGCCCAGGGCGCCTCGATCCCGGATTCGGTCGATTGCTGGATCACGCCATCCTGTCGCGCCAGCGGAAAACGCAGCTCATACAGGCGCAGCGCGTCGCCCGAGCTCAGCGTGAACACGGCGCGGTCGTACCAGCCCTGGCGGTTGGCCAGATCCGCGGCCAGGCGCTGCGTCGCCGGGTCGGCTTCGGCAAGGGCCGCGGTCCATTCGCGCCGCGCTTCCTTCTGCATGTCGACGGCGAACAGTTCGAAGGCACGCTTCAGGCCGGGGTTGGCCAGCACGGCCTGTTCGCGTGCGGGATCGGTGGCGAGCTGTGCAGGGCAGATCGCATAAGGTGCATCGATCGCATCGGCCGAAAGAAAGCCAAAGAAGGTCGCTTCCCTGGCGACGTCGGCGTAATACGGTTTCGCCTCGGCGTCGCGGCCTAGCTTGACCAGTGCGCGGGCGTGGAAGTAACGCCATTCACCGTCCTGCTTCTGGGTTTCGCTGAGCGCATCGATCCCGGCCAGCGCGGCGCTCCAGTTCTGCTGCGACAGGGCGACGCGGACGCGCCATTCGCGGGTGGCATCGGTCTGCGCCGCCGGCGGTAACGAGGTCAGTCGCTGCAGGGCGTCGGCGTCGAAATCGGTGGCATGGAACAGGGCGAGCGCGTTGAGTACGCCACCGCGTTGCTGTTCATCGAAGGCGAAACGGTGCTGCAAGGTATTCCAGCCCGCGTCGGCGCTGGCGGATTGCCGGCGTGCCAGTCGCTGCAGTGCAAGCGCGGCGGCTTCCCGTGCGCGCGGCGTGTCTTCCCAACTGGCTGCCGCGGCGACTGTCGCCGACGGGTTGTTCAGCGCGCCGGCAAGCCGTTGCGCATCGGCGGCATCGGCCGGCGGCAACCATGCGGCGAGCGTGCCGATGGTGTCGCCCTTGCCGGCATCGGCGGCGTTCTCGATGCGGGTCCACAGGCGGTCCGTGGTCAGCAGGCCCTGGTCATGCGCGGCGTTGAGCACGGGCGTGCATGCGGAGGGCAGGCTGGCTTTCTTCCACAGGTCGGCCAGGTCGCGGGCGAAGTCGAGTTTCTCGCCATGCGCCAGGTGCGCCTGCAAGGCGTTGCAGGTCGTGGTGTCGCCGAGACCGGGCCGATACAGCGCGAGGTAGTCGTCCCAGGCCTGGCGTCGAGCCAGTTCGCCGAGAAAGTCGCGGCGCAGATCGGTAGCGGGAATCAGCTCGGGATACTGCTTCAGGTAAGCCTCGACCCGCGCGCGATCGATCTGGCGCAGGTCGTGTTCGAGCGAGGCGGCTTCCAGGTACGGATACAGCACGTAATCGGCCAGGCCGCTGGCCTGTGCGCGCCAGGCATCGCCACCTTGCTGCGCCGAGGCATAGGCCTGGCGGAACCGTGTTCGCTGGGCATCGGCGTTCGCGGCATGGCTCGCGCCGGCAACCAGGCAGACGCCCAGTGCCAGCAAGGCCTGGCGTCCGAGACGACGCAGATGACGCGACGCGCGTCGTGAGGTCGTGACTGGGGGCATCTGCTTTCCTCGCGCTTGAGTCTGTCCTCATCCGATTGTAGTTCATCGCCCCATGGCGACCGGTGTGAAGACCGGCATCAGCGCATAACGCGGGCCCAGCCGTTAAGCTTGCAGGGTTCCACGCCAGTTCACAGGAAAGGCATGACGTCCGATACCCCCAAGCTGCTCACCCCCAGGCCGCTGTCGATACGGATCATTGTCTGGAGCGTCCTTGTCATGTGCGCCCTGGCCGGTGCCCTCTACTGGTGGGACCTCGGCCGCCCGGTCGCGCTGCCCGACGCGCCCTCCGCACGCATCGCCTGCGTGTCCTACGCACCGTTCCGGCTCAAGGGCGAGACGCCGATCGATCCGAAGGCCTTCATCAGCCCTGAGCGCATCGACGCGGACCTGCGCGCCTTGTCCGAGCGCTTCGATTGCGTGCGCACCTATTCGATGGGGCAGGGCCTGGGCGCGGTGCCGGAAATCGCCGGCCGCTACGGCATGAAGGTGCTGATGGGCATCTGGCTCGACCGCGACCTCGCCTCCAACGAGCGCGAAATGGCGCTCGGCATCGCCGCGGCGAAAAAGGACACGGCGAACCTGCGCGGCATCGTCGTCGGCAACGAAGTGATGTTGCGTGGCGAACTCGCGCCAGCGGCACTGGCCGCCTATATCGAGCGCGTACGCGCGTCGACGTCGGTGCCGGTAACCTACGCCGATGTCTGGGAATTCTGGCTGCGCTATCCCCAACTGGCCAAGAGCGTCTCCTACCTGACCATCCATATCCTGCCGTACTGGGAAGACGAGCCAGTCGAGCCCGCCGACGCGGTGCGCCATGTCGCGGACGTCTATGCGCGAATCAAGCAGGCCTTTCCCGGCAAGGACGTGATGATCGGCGAAACCGGCTGGCCAAGCGCGGGCCGCACCCGCCAGGGCGCCGCCGCCAGCGTGGTCAACGAGGCGCGTTACATGCGCGAGTTCCTGATCCACGCGGCGACGGTGAACATGCCTTACAACGTGATCGAAGCCTTCGACCAGCCGTGGAAACGCGACCTGGAAGGCACGGTCGGCGGTTACTGGGGTATTTTCGATGTCGACGCGAAACCGAAATTCCCGATGCAGGGGCCGGTCGTCGAAGAGGCTCGCTGGCAACAGGGACTGGCGGCCGGCGCGATCGGCGCGCTGCTCTTCGTTGTCATTGGCGCATGGCGTCGTCGCTGGCACGGCGGGGCCGGCTGGCTTGCGCTCGCGCTCCTGGGTTTCGCCAGCGGCACCGCGCTCGCCACGCATGCGCGACTGCTCGAATATGCCTGCCGCACTCCGCTGGAATGGACGATCGGCATCGTTTCCGGCGTGCTGGCCCTGGTTACCGCGCTAAGCCTGTCGCGGACCATCGCCACGCGGCTGGCGGACAACACCGACGATGTGCGCCCGCGCTGGATCACGCGGCAACGCTTCTTCTGGTTGTTTGCGCTGACCTTGTACGGACTGCTGCTGACCTTCAACGGACGCTATCGCGATTTCCCGGTCGGCCTGTTCGCCTTGCCATGCGTGGGTTTCGCCCTCCTCGGCCTGTTGCGCAAGCGGATCGTGATGCCGCTGGTCGAGGAACGCATGCTCGCGCTGTGGCTACCGGTGCTGGCGGCGATCGTCGTCGCCCAGGAAGCGGGGATCAATCCGGTCGCGTGGCTATGGTTCGGGCTGAACCTGTGTCTTGCCGCATCGGTACTCAGCGCATGGCGGCGGGCAAGAGGCCCCGGCTGACGGGGAAACCCCTCTATGTGGGAGCGAACCCTGTTCGCGAGTCCTTTGGGGCTTTGACTCTCCCGGTTGCCAGCTCTTGAAATTCACGGCCCTCAAGGACTCGCGAACAGGGTTCGCTCCCACATCAGACCAGCGAAAGCCTTGGCTGGTCGTGCTGCACGCGAACCAGGCGCAACGCACCGATCAGGAGTGCCAGCGCCCCGGCTTCGTAGCAATACAACTCCAGCGCGACCAGTCCGAGCGCCGCGGCCAGGGTGCCGGCGAACGGATGGCGCCACACCAGCGCCAGCAGCGCCGCCGCCAGCGCGGCGTAGCCGTAGCCATAGCCTAAGAAGCCTTGCACCAGCGTATTGCGCACCGGGCACCATGCGGGCACGGCCGCGCCTTCGCAGGCGTGGGCCAGCGAGGCCGGTTCGATGAAGCCGTAGCGGATCCAGGCCGCGCCGAAGGCGGCGAGCAGGATCAGCAACCAGGGCAGCGCGATGCGCCAGCGTGACATCATGAATTGACCTTCGATTCTGCAGCGGCGGCCTGGGCGAGTCTCGCCGGCAGCACGATTTCCGCGGCGAGCGGGAGATGATCGGAAAACGCCTGCGGCAGGGTCCACATCCGGTCCAGGCGGATATCGGCCGAGGTCAGGATATGGTCCAGCGCACGTCGCGGCTTCCAGCTGGGGAAGGTCGGCATCGGCGAAGTGGGTTGCTGCAATGACGTTTTCGCGAACAGGTGCCGCATCTCGACGCTGTTGGCGTCGGTGTTCAGGTCGCCCATCAGCACCGCATGCGGATAGTCGGACAGCAGTTCGGCGATAAAACCGAGCTGCCCCTGCCGCGCCTGTGCGCCCAGCGACAGATGCGCGACCACCACCACAAGCGCTTCGTGACCCGGTCCGAAGCGGGCAAACAGCGCTCCGCGGCCGGGAATGCGCCCTGGCAGCGGGTAATCGATGACCTCGGTCGGCTCGATCCGGCTGATCAGGCCATTCGCCGAATGGGCAAGGCGCGCCATCGGCCGGTTCGGCTGGTGGCTCCAGAACGGCATGCCGGCGGTTTCGGCGAGGTAGCGGGTCTGGTTGAGGAAGCCCGAGCGCAGGCTGCCCGCATCGGCCTCCTGCAGGCCGACCACGTCGAAGGCACCGAGCAGTTCGGCCAGGGCATCGAGGTTGTTGAGTTTGCTGCGTCCCGGCAGCACCGCGTTGACGCTGCGCGTGAGGTAGTCGCTATACCGCTGCACGCTGGCACCGGCGAGGATATTGCAGCTGAGCAGCCGCAGGCGGCGCTCCGGGACGTTCTCGATGGCGGGGACGGTGCGGGTCATGGTCTGGACGGTGCTCGGCTCATTCGTTTCTCGCAAGCGCATGAAGTCACGGGGCGGCGAAAGACGGGTCCGAGCATGACCACGCTCGTGTGAACGGGGCATTCATTGCCCGCCGTCGGCCATGGCCGACGGCGGGCTGGGGCGTCACTTGCCGCCGTTGAGATCGCGCTGGGCCAGCCATTTGGTGACATCGACCAGCTGGTCGAACGAGGTCACCGATTTCACCCGATATTTGCCGTCGACGACGATGGTCGGCGTGCCATCGACCTGCCAGGCCTGGATCAGCTTGCCGTCGGCAGCCATCTGGCTGGTCACTTCGTCGGACTGGGCGACGCTCAGGAACCTGGCGCGATCGACGCCCTTCTGGGCGTAGAAGTCGGCCAGTTCGTCGAGCGTATGGATCGGGTAATGATCGAAGTGGATCGCCTTGAACAGCGCGGCATGCGTCTGCGGCAGCGCGCCGAGCTTCTGCGCGGCATAGAACGCGCGCGCGTACGGCACCCAGGCGTCGTTGAAGGCCGCGGGAATCGAGCGGAAGACCACACCCTTGGGCAGTTCCTTCTGCAACTTTTCCGCATACGGCTCGAAGTGCGCGCAATGGATGCAGCCGTAGGAGAATACTTCGACCACCTCGACCTTGCCGTCCTTGCCCGCGCGCTGCGCGGTCGGCAGGGTGATGTATTCGTTGCCGTCGGTGTAGCTGGCGGCGGCGGGAGCCGCATTTTCGGCGGTGCAGGCGGTGGCCAGCATCAGGCCGGCCAACAGGAAGCTCAGACGCTTGAACATGGGTGTCTCCGGCTCGGAACGGTCCGTCGGGGCCGCTCGGGTTTTCGTGGATGCGCGGTGGATGACGGGCTACTTGCCCGCCGCTTCCTTGGATACCAGCCATTGCGTCAGGTCGATCGACTGCGTGTAGCCGCCGGCCGAACTCGGCGTCAGGCGATATTTGCCGTTGACGATGATGGTAGGTGTTCCATCGACCGCATAAGCCTTGATCAGTTCGTCGGCACGCTTCATTTTTGTGTTGATCGTGAACGAGTTCGCGGTTGCGACGAATTCTTCCGGCTTGATCCCGTAGGTGGCATAGAACTTCGCCACGTCCTCGATGGTCGGCCACGCATCCTTGGGCTTGGGCTTGCTCGTCTTCAGGTCGATCATGCCGAGCTCGCCCGTTTTGAAGACCGCGTCGAAGACCGCGTCGTGCGCCTTGTCGGCCACGCCGAAGGCCTGGGCCGCGTAGTAGGCCCGCTGCAGCAGCGGCCAGTTTTCATCGGGGCGGAACGAGGCCGGAATGTAGTTCATCACCGCGCCAGCCGGCAGGCTCCTGGCCAGGGTGTCGACGAAGCTGTGGTACTGGAAGCAGGCCGGGCAGCCATAGGAGAAGACCTCGGTCACCTCGATCTTGCCCGGCGTGCTGGTCGGCTGGGCCGGGGAAATCAGGAAGTAATGCTTGCCCTCGACCCATTTGCCGTCGTCGACGAACGCGACCGGGGCGGCAGCGGGCGTAGCCGGCGTCTCGGCGGGCTTGTCGGCGGCGCTTGCCGTGGTGGCGGCCGGGGCCGGGGCCGCAGTGGATGCTGCTGCCGGCGCGCTGGCGGGCGCGGCTGGTGCCGCGGTAGCCGCCGGCGTGGGCGCTGGTGGCACCGAGGCGTTGTCGCCGGAGGTGCAGGCCGCCAGCAGGAGCAGGGCGGTACAAACGAACGGCAGGCGCTTCAGCATGGCGGGTCCTTCGGTTCCATGGGCGGCGCGGGCCATGGTGCCCGCGTCGTATTACGCGGAGATGCGCGCGCCGTCGCCGGCGCGCGCAGCGGCCTTACTGGGCCGTGTGCAGGCCTTCGATATAGCTGGCCAGCGCCGCGATGTCCTTGTCGTCGAGCTTCTGCGCGATCGACGGCATGATCTTGGCGTGCGCATCGTTGCCCCAGGTCGTGCCGTCGTGCCAGGACTTCAGCGTGGCCTGGATGTAGTTGGCGTGCTGGCTGGTCAGCTGCGGGTACATCGCGCCCGGGTTGCCGCGGCCGTCCGGGCCGTGGCAGGCCATGCAGGCCGGGATGCCGCGGTCGCTATCGCCCTGGCGGTAAAGCGTCTGGCCCTGGCCGACCAACGCCTGGTCGGCGACGCCGGGCAGGGACTGCTTGGTCGCGAAATAGGCGCCGACATCGTGCATGTCCTGGGGACTCAGCGCCGAGGCGAAGCCGACCATGATCGGGTTCTGCCGTGCGCCCGACTTGAAGTCGGTCAGCTGGCGGACGATGTAGGCCTCGGACTGGCCGGCAAGGCGTGGGTACTGCGCATCGGTCGAATTGCCATCCATGCCATGGCAGGCGCCACAGACGGCGGCCTTGCCGGCACCGGCGGTGGCGTCACCCGGCTTGGTCGCGGCGGTCGCTTCAGGCGCTGCCACGGTGGGGGCGGCGGTCGGCATGCCCGGGGTGGCCGGGTCGGCCGCGGCATTCGCCGTGGTCTTGGCCGGGGCGGTGCCCGCGGCTGCCGGAGCATCCGCTTTCGGCGGGGCGGTCTGGGCCACAGCGGTACTCATGACAAGCACTGCGGCAAGGGCAGCGGCGGCGTGCCGAAACTTCATATCTCTCTCCAGGGGATGCTCGGAACCGACCGCGTGCGCACACGCGTCGTAACCGCCGAATTATCGCTGTGCGGGTCAGGATCGGTCAAACCGAACGCGATGACCTACAATTCGCCGCTTATGTCGACATCCCATAATTTCCTGCAGGGGGCGGACTTCGTCCTCGCCGCCAATGAGATCACCCAGCTGCCCTTTGACCAGGGCGCCGAGGTGGCATTCGCTGGCCGTTCCAATGCCGGCAAGTCGAGCGCGCTCAATGCCTTGACCGGGCATCGGGGCCTGGCGAGGACCTCCAAGACGCCCGGCCGCACCCAGCTTATGGTGGTGTTTTCGCTGCCGCCGCTACCGGTGCCGGCCGGCACGGCGCCCTTCGATGCGCGCCTGGTCGACCTGCCGGGGTATGGCTACGCGAAGGTGCCCGAGGCCATGCGTCTGCACTGGCGCAAGGAAATCGACGCCTACCTGAAGATGCGGCGCAGCCTGCGCGGCGTCGTCCTGATCGTCGATATTCGCCATCCGCTGAAAGAATTCGACCGGATGATGCTGGGCTTTTGCGCGGCGACCGACCTGCCCTGCCATGTGCTCCTGACCAAGGCCGACAAGATCTCGCGAGGCGCGGGCAGCACGGCGCTCGAGTCGCTGCGCAAGATCATGCGCGAGGACAAGGTGCCCGGTACGGCGCAGGTGTTCTCATCTTCGGCGCGCACCGGCGTCGACGAGGCGCGCGAGAAGATCCTTGAATTGCTGCGTACCCCAAGGGCCCACGAGCTGTAGGAGAACTGCGGGAGCCCTGTTGTGGGAGCGAACCCTGTTCGCGAGTCCTTTCGCGTCACGCTTTCCAGAGCTGACGATCGTGAAAGTCACGGCCCCAAAGGACTCGCGAACTGGGTTCGCTCCCACAAGGGTGCGCTCCCATAACACGGTGCCCCACAGTCGCTCAGCCCAGCGTTTCCACGAAGACGCGGCACAGCGCTTCCATGCCGGCCCGGTCGTCCTCATCGAAACGCGCGACCGACGGGCTGTCCACGTCCCAGACGCCGAACAGGCTGCCGTCGGCCTTGATGAGCGGCACGACGATTTCCGACTGCGAGGCGGCATCGCAGGCGATATGCCCGTCGAACGCATTTACGTCTCGGATCAGCTGGGTTTCGCGGGTCTGCGCCGCCGTGCCGCAGACGCCGCGGCCGATGGCGATGCGAATGCAGGCCGGCTTGCCCTGGAACGGACCGACCACCAGCTCGGTGCCGTCGAAAAGATAAAAGCCGCACCAGTTGATGTCCGGCACGACGTCGTTGACCAGGGCCGCAAAGTTCGCCGCATTGGCGATGACATTGCTTTCGCCGGCAAGCAGGCCGCGCGCCTGCTGCGCGAGTTCGGCGTACATCGCCGGCTTGTCGGTGGTCTGGATCGCGTCGGTGGTAAACATGGGGCACGGCTCGCCAGCGGGGGAATGAGCCCTGTATGGTGCCACCTCGACAGGCAGACAAGGTTTCCCGGGATGGGGCAGGGTGTTTTCATCGCCGGTACCGATACCGGCATCGGCAAGACCCACACGGCCAGCGCGTTGCTATACGCCTTGCGTGCGGCCGGCCACAGCGTGGCGGGGATGAAACCGGTCGCCGCGGGCTGCGACGTCACCGCCGAGGGCCTGCGCAACGAGGACGCGCTGGCCTTGCAGGAGGCCAGTTCGCCGCGTCCGGACTACGACGAGGTCAACCCGCTGGCGCTTCTCGAGCCGGTCGCGCCACATCTGGCCGCCGCCCTTGCCGGTATCGAAATCCGGCTGCCGCCGCTATTCGCCGCCTACGAAAAGCTGGCCGCCCGTTACGACTGGGTCGTTGTCGAAGGCGTTGGCGGCTGGATGGTGCCGTTGTCGCCGGCCCTGTCGGCGGCGCAGATCCCGCAGGCCTGGCGCCTGCCGGTCATCCTGGTGGTTGGTCTGCGCCTTGGCTGCATCAGCCACGCGCAACTGACCGCGCGGGCGATCGAGGCCGACGGCTGCCGGCTGGTCGGCTGGATCGCCAATCGCATCGACCCGGACATGGCCCTGGCCAACGAGAACCTCGAGGCCTTGCGCGGCCTGTTGCCGGCGCCATGCCTGGGTGTGATCGATTACGGTGTCGAGCCGTCGCTGGCGGCCCAGGCCTTGGGCACCGCGGTCGAAGCCCTGTCTGCCTGACAGGCAACGAAGCATTCACGTCTCAGGGGGTAATAACGAAGCATGGCCGCATCCCGCTACTACATATCCGTCCCCGATCTGGGCAAGGCCCACGGCAACGAACCGTCGCTGGCTTTCGAAGGCATTGGCCCCGAGCGACTGGCGCTCGAATTACAGGAAGCCCTGCGCGGCGAGGGCTTGTTCGCCCGCTGGAAAGCCATGCAGGCCGATCCCGATGAGGTCGACCCGACGCTCGGCGCCACCGACCCGCAGGCGACGGCGACCGGCAAGCAATCGGACCTGCGCGCGGACATCGAGCTGGTGACCAGCTTGCCGATGCGCATCGTCAAGCATCGGCTGAACCTGCTGATCGGTCCCAATTGGCAATTGCGCGACATGCGCGCGGCGTAATTTCATGCGATGTGTCGAAAGCCTGGCTTGTACCCGGCGGACCCTCCCCGTTAGAGTCGACGCTTTGTCGTCCGCAGGGGAAGCCGCAACATGCTCCGGATTCGCACGCTCGTGATCGCTACCACCATCGCCCTTTCCGCCTGTTCGCAGTCGCCGGAGCCCGCCAACAAGGATGCCAGCGCCACGCCGCCAGCGGCCGCTTCCAGCGCGGCCGCCGCAACGCCGGACAGCGCCAATCCGTTCTTCGCGCAAAGCACGCTGCCGTTCCAGGCGCCGCCGTTCGACAAGATCAAGGACAGCGACTTCCAGCCGGCGATCGAAGAGGGCATGAAACAGCAACTGGCCGAGGTCGAGAAGATCGCCGACCAGGGCGATGCGCCGACCTTTGAAAACACCCTGGTCGCGATGGAAAAGAGCGGCGTCCTGCTCGATCGCGTCCAGCACGTGTTCAGCGCGCTGACCTCGGCAAACACCAACGACACGCTACAGAAGATCGAGGAAGAGGAAGCGCCGAAGCTCGCCGCGCACTCGGATGCGATTTACCTCAATCCGAAGCTCTTCCAGCGCATCCAGACCCTCTACGACCAGCGCGACAAGTTGAACCTCGACCCGGAATCGGCCCGCCTGCTCGAGGTGTATTACATCGACTTCGTGCATGCCGGTGCCAAGCTGTCCGACGCCGACAAGACCAAGCTCAAGGAACTGAACAAGGAAGAGTCGACGCTCAGCACGCAGTTCACCAACAAACTGCTCGCCGCGACCAAGGCCGGCGCCCTCGTCGTCGATGACAAGGCCAAGCTCGCCGGCCTCTCCGATGCCGACATCGCCGCCGCTGCGCAGGCCGCCAAAGAGCGCAAGCTTGATGGCAAGTACGTGATCGCGCTGCAGAACACCACGCAGCAGCCGGACCTGCAGACACTGACCGATCGCGACACGCGCCAGAAGTTGTTCGAGGCCTCGTGGACCCGTTCCGAGCATAAGGACGATAACGACACCCGCGATATCGTCGGGCGCATCGCCGAGATCCGCGCCCAGAGCGCCAAGCTGCTCGGTTACCCGAACTACGCCGCGTGGAAGCTCGACGACCAGATGGCGAAGACGCCGGACGCCGCCGAGAAGTTCATGGAGCGCCTGGTGCCGCCGGCCGTTGCCCGCGCGACGCTGGAAGCGAAGGACATCCAGGCCGTCATCGATAAAGAAAAGGGCGGTTTCCAGGCCGAGGCTTACGACTGGAACTACTACGCCGAGAAGGTACGCAAGGCGAAGTACGATCTGGACGAATCGCAGATCAAACCCTACTTCGAGTTGGACAACGTGCTGCAGAACGGCGTGTTCTATGCCGCCAACCAGCTCTACGGCCTGACCTTCAAGGAGCGCAAGGACATCCCGGTCTACCACCCGGATGTGCACGTATATGAAGTGTTCGACAAGGACGGCACCTCGATGGCGCTGTTCTATACCGACTACTTCAAGCGCGATAACAAGGGCGGCGGTGCGTGGATGAGCAACTTCGTCGAGCAGTCGAAGCTGTTCGGTACCAAGCCGGTGATCTACAACGTCGCCAACTTCAGCAAGCCGGCCGACGGCCAGCCCGCGCTGCTGAGCTTCGACGACGTGGTCACCATGTTCCATGAATTCGGCCATGGCCTGCACGGCCTGTTCGCCAACCAGCAGTACCCGAAGCTGTCGGGCACCGCGACGGCGCGCGACTTCGTCGAATTCCCCTCGCAGTTCAACGAGCATTGGGCGACCGACCCGAAGGTCTTCGCCAACTACGCGAAGAACTATAAGACCGGCGAGCCGATGCCGCAGGCGCTGGTCGAGAAGATCAAGAAGGCGAAGAGCTTCAACCAGGGTTACGCGATGAGCGAGCTGATCTCGGCCGCCCTGCTCGACATGTCCTGGCACATGCTGCCCGCCGACGCGCCGAAACAGGACGTCGACACCTTCGAGGCCAACGCGCTGAAGAAGGCCGGCTTCACCCTGAAGCAGGTGCCGCCGCGCTACCGCTCGAGTTATTTCCAGCACATCTGGGGTAACGGTTACGCCGCCGGTTACTACGCCTATCTGTGGACCCAGATGCTCGCCGACGACGG
>DASYLE010000149.1:0-9416 GCA_036009745.1 Luteibacter sp.
CCACGCTGTGCGACGACGCCGACCTGCACGCCTGGCAACCCGGCAACGACATCACCGTGCGCCTCATCCGCGCGCTGGTGTTCGCGTGCAAGACGGTGCCGGCGCTGAACGCCTGGTTCGACGGCGAGAACCTGACCCGCACCCTGCACGCGCATGTCGACATCGGCATCGCGGTGGATACCGACGACGGCCTGTTCGTGCCGGCGCTGCGCAACGCGCATTCGCTGGACGCCAACGGCATCCGCAACGGCATCAACCGCCTGCGCAATGAAGTGATGGATCGCAGCATCCCGGCCTCGGAGCTGTCCGGCTACACCATCAGCCTGTCCAACTTCGGCATGTTCGCCGGCCGCTACGCCACCCCCGTCGTCGTGCCGCCGGCCGTCGCCATCGTCGGCGCCGGCAAGCTCAGCCACGACGTGGTCGCGGTGATGGGCGGTATCGAAGTGCACCGCCGCATGCCGCTGTCGCTGACCTTCGACCATCGCGCCGCCACCGGCGGGGAGGCCGCCCGGTTCCTCAAGGCGATGATCGACGATCTAGCCCTGCCGAACTGAGCGGTTCCGCATAAGGAAAAAGGCGCCCTCGGGCGCCTTTTTTATGTCCGCCGGGGACTGCGCGTAGAATGCGCCCATGATCAATAACGACGTCCTGCGCAGCGTGCGCTACATGCTCGACCTCAGCGATATCCGGGTTGCCCGCATTATTGAACTCGGTGGCCTGCCCATCGAGCAGTCCGATGTGCTCAGCTACCTCAAGAAAGAGGGTGAAGAGGGCTTCGTCGAGATCCCCGACAAGGCCATGGCGCACTTCCTCGATGGCCTGGTCATCGACCGCCGCGGGCGCGACGAGAGCCAGCCGCCCCGCCCCGTGGAAAAGCGGGTCAGCAATAACACCGTGCTGAAGAAACTGCGCGTCGCCTTCGAGCTGAAGGAAAGCGACCTGCACGACATCATGCAGGCGGCCGGCTTCGCAGTGACCAAGCCGGAACTGAACGCCCTGTTCCGCAAACCCGACCATAGCAACTACCGCGCCTGCGGCGACCAGTTCCTGCGCAATTTCCTGAAGGGACTGACCCTGCGCATCCGCGGCTGAGAGGACGCCATGCACCACAGCCGGTTGGTCACCCTATGCCTGGACAGCCGCGACGGCGATATGGCCGAAGCGGCACGCTTCTGGAGCCATGCGCTCGGCAAACCGATCGTCAGCACCGACCAGGACGGCGACGGTAAATACGCCGAGCTGAAAACCGCGCCCGACGAATTGCGCGTCATCCTGCAGCGGGTCGATCATGACAGCCGCGTGCACCTGGATATCGAGACCGACGACCTGGAAGCCGAAGCTGCGCGGCTGGAAGCGCTGGGCGCGAAACGCATTGCCTTCATGCACGAGCGCTGGTGGGTCATGCAAGCCCCAACCGGCCACCGCTTCTGTGTCGTGCACATGCAGGGCGAGACCTTCGGCCCGCACCTCAACCGCTGGGATTGACCTGCCCTGAAACACAGGAGCGCCCCCACAACAGGCTACGCTCCGTCAGAGGGCTTTGCGCTTCCAGATGGCGTGCCGGACCAGCATCGCGATCGCCAGCACGGCCAGGAACGCGAAGTAGCCGTAAAGCGCGGGAATCACCTGTTTCCAGATGCCGCCGCTTTCCGGCCCGAAGGTACCGACCTGCTTGATCGTCACCGAATCGAAGGCGTACATCGCCAGACCGATCGAAGCGACGACGGCGACCAGCAGCGCGACAACGTCGAAGGTCTTGCGCAATGCTACCCGTGGCAACGACTTCGGATAGGACCAATACGCCCAGGCGAGGATCAAAAGCCAGGGTGCAAGCAACGCCAGGGCAAGGAAACGCATGATGGCTACTCCACGGCCGCAAGCGCATCGAGCGCTTCGGTAATCTGGATACCCAGCGACGCACGCGCGGATGCATCCGCGGTAGCCGGGCTACTCGCCACCGCTTCGTCGTCGAGCATGACCGCCAGCGTATCGCCCTCGTCGCGCAACACGATCGCCGCGCTGCCGAGCGTCGCCAGCCGCTGCCGCAGCAGGCCAGCCGCCTTGGGATCGTCGAAGGGACGCGACAACAACAATTCTTCGCCATCGCCCGCGAACAGACGAAAACGGAAGCTGCCATCCGCGTCGCGGAAGCTGGCAAAACGCGGCGACTTGTCCGTCCTGGGCTTACTGGCTGCCTTGGCGGCATCAACGGTACGCGCACGCCCCAAACCAACCGCATCGCGTAGTTCCGCCATGGCCGGCACGGCGATGGCGCGCGCCTTGGCGGCGCCGGCCTGCAGGATCTCCTCGATCACGTCAGGCGTGGACATCAGCTCGTCGTAGCGCTCGCGCATCGGCGCGATATCGGCCTCGACACGCTCGAACAGCACCTGTTTCGCCTCTCCCCAGCCGAGGCCTTCGTGCAGCGCCTTGGCGAACGCCGTACTTTCCGTTTCGCTGGCGAAGGCTTTGAAGATGGTGAACAGGGCCGAGCCTTCGGTGTCTTTCGGCTCGCCCGGCAGGCGCGAGTCGGTGACGATCCGCATGATGGTTTCGCGCAGGCGCCGCGGGCCACCTTCGAACAGGGGCACCGTATTGTCGTAGCTCTTGGACATCTTGCGACCATCCAGGCCCGGCAAGGTCGCCACCTGCTCCTCGATCACCACCTCGGGAAGGACGAAATATTCGCCCTTGTAGATATGGTTGAAGCGCTGTGCGATGTCGCGCGCCATCTCGATATGCTGGATCTGGTCCCGGCCCACCGGCACCTTGTGCGCATTGAAGGCCAGGATATCGGCGGCCATCAGCACCGGATACATGTACAGGCCGGCGGTAATCCCCGCGTCCGTGTCCTCGCTCTCGGCAACGTTCTTGTCCACCGCCGCCTTGTAGGCATGCGCACGGTTGAGCAGTCCCTTGGCGGTGACGCAGGTCAGCAACCAGGTGAGTTCGGGAATCTCGGGGATGTCCGACTGCCGGTACAGGGTCACCCTGTTTGGGTCCAACCCGGCCGCCAGCCAGGTCGCGGCAATTTCCAGCCGCGAGCGCTGGATTCGCGCCGGATCGTCGCTCTTGATCAGCGCATGGTAGTCGGCCATGAAATAGAACGCGTCGACATCGTCGCGCAGACTCGCGGCCACGGCGGGCCGGATGGCCCCGACGTAGTTGCCCAGGTGCGGGGTGCCGGTAGTGGTAATGCCTGTAAGTACGCGGATGGCCATGGTATCGGGGGCAGCAATAGGAAACGAACCGAGTGTAGCCGGCTCCCGATCTCCATGCTCGATCTTGTACTGCGACAGGACGTCGCGGCGCAACCGTCAGCGGCCGCGGTCGCGCGTGCTCTCGTCGCTGCTTCGCTGCCGTATGGCAGGCGGTAATCGCCCTGAATATTGTTGACGCAATTCTTCGCTGCCCTGCTTCTGCATCATCACCGTCATCGGATCCGGGCCGGTTCTGGCTTGCGGGTCTTCCGTCACCTTGGTGGTGCCACTATCCCGTATGCCGGAACTGCCCACGGTCATGATCTTCGCGCCATTCGCTCCGACCGTACCCTCGCGGCCTTGCCAGCGAATGTTCCAGTGCTGCCCGTCATGCTGCATGTAGGCGAACGATTGGGTGCTCATGACGCCGGGACGGGACACATTGCCGTACTCATAGTAGGCAAATGCGGCGATCAGCACTTCGCCTGGTTGCTTGCCCTGGCGGTCCACTTCGGTGAACTGCTCTCGGGTCTTGTTGCCTTCGACGTGCCGCACGCGATAGCAATCCTGGCCGGGAATCTTCTCAACTGTCAGGGTGCAGCCACTGAAATCCGGGGTGAAGACGAGCCGCGGATCATTCGGCCCCGGGCGCGCGGGAATATCCACCGATCCACCCTGGGGCGCCCAAAAGGCCTCAACCGGTGATGGCTGGCCGGTGCCCCGCCTCCCGGCAAGGTCCTTGGCCTGCGCCAGCGTCTCTAGCATGAAGCCCGATTCACCACTGCGTGTCGTGTACTCAGCAACGCAGAACCGCCCCTGCCCATCACGCTGGATTTGCTGCATTCCCTCAGCGCCGGGCTGCGACACCGGTGCCGCCGTCATGGGCTTGCTGATGAACTCACCGTCACTGAGAAAACGCTCACCAACGTAATTCCATCGAGCCTTTTCGCTTTTCATGGTTCCATCCATATCTGTTCATAGTGACCTCCTGGTCACTCATCGGCCCCAATCCTAGCATCGCGATCAACCGCGCTCCACGTCGGGTCAACGCATTAGCGTCGATTTGCCGAACAACGACTCGACAAGGTCCACCGCCAGCCGGGCCGTCTGGTTACGCTTGTCGAAGGCTGGGTTCAGCTCAACGATATCCAGCGAGGCGACCTGCCCGGTATCGGCGATCATCTCCATGCACAGCTGCGCCTCGCGATAGTTCGGGCCACCACGCACCGTGGTACCGACGCCAGGTGCGATCGCCGGGTCGAGGAAATCGACGTCGAAGCTGACGTGCAGATGGGTATCGACGTCGACATCGGCCAGCGCCTCTTCCATCGCCCGCTTCATGCCGACTTCGTCGATGTAGCGCATGTCGTAGATGTCGATGCCAACATCGTGCACCAGCTTCTTCTCGCCCTCGTCCACCGAACGGATGCCGATCTGGCGGAACACCTCCGGCGCGGTCGCCGGTTTGCTGCCGCCGAGCTCGGTCAGCGCCTGCGGCCCGAAACCGCACAGGCAGGCCACCGGCATGCCGTGGATATTGCCCGAAGGGGTGATCTGGCTGGTATTGAAGTCTGCGTGGGCGTCGAGCCAGAGCACGCGGAGCTTCTTGCCCGTCTCGCGGCAATGCCTGGCAACCGCGGTGATCGAGCCGATCGCCAGGCAGTGATCGCCACCGAGCATCACCGGCGCACGTCCGCCCTGTAGTTCCGCGTATACGGCTTCGTACACCGAACGATTCCACGCGACCACGGCGTCCAGATGGCGATACCCATTATCCGGCGGCTGCCAGGGATTCAACGGACCGCTGAGATTGCCGCGGTCCACTACATCGAGTCCGCGTCGCGCCAGGCGCGCCGCGAGATTCGCCACGCGCAGGGCTTCCGGACCCATCGAACTGCCGCGATGACCCGCGCCGATATCGGTGGGAACGCCAATCAATGAAACCGACTTAGTCATGGGACCTCTTCGTGTTGCCGTCAGCGGGTGCGTCTTCGCGTACCACCGGCCGTTGTTCCGCCTGCCAGGTTTGCATGCTGCCCTCGAGCAGGCGCACGTTGCGATAACCCAGCGACTGGAGTGTCTGCTGCGCCCGTGCAGCCCGTTTGCCGGACTTGCAGTAAACGATGACTTCGCGATCGTGCCCTGCCCCAAGCACGCCATGGCGCGCGGCGACCTGGTCGACCGGGATATTCAGCGCACCGGCGATATGACCATCCCGATACTCCTCCGGGGTGCGCACGTCGAGCAGCAGGGCGCCCTGCTTCGATGCCTGCATGCCAGCGAGTTCCACCGGTCTCACCGGTAACTCGGCCGCCTGCATCGCCAGCGGGAGCAAGAGAGCCAATGTAGCCATCAGCACGGGACCGTACTCCGAGAAAAAGCAGTAGACCAGCTTACATCGTAAGCGCGCGAGACCGCTAACGGCTTTCACCATACTTTGCTGCTGTCGCGACCCTGCTGGGATATTCGCCGTGTGTCAGGAAAAGACTACGAGATTGCCATTGCTTCGCCGACAGCCGGACTCATTTCACTGACGTACTGTCGACCACACCCACTCTTACTGAGGTGACACCCCTACAGCTACACGGCGAACAGCCTTCATAAAGGAGATATCGATGACGAAAAAAATATTAAGAAAGATTATTACGACGTGCCTTCTTGCCGTCATCTCAAGCACCGGACTGGCGAACCCGCCTGACCTGCCGCCCGGTGTATACAATTTATCTCTGAACCAAAGACCTACCCGCCCTTACAATGCGATTCCAAACTATAATACGGCGCTGACAAATCAGGGCACCGGACCTAATTTTCCAGTAATGATGGACAGCCATCATATTATTCCATATGAAGTTCTGGAGCGTTTCTATAATGCATTCATAGCTAACGGAGATCACCTCAGAATGAGGGCCTTCCTCTCCAGCTTTGGAGAAAGCATTCCAGCCTACGCCTCGGCCGCCAAGCTTGATTGCAGTCGGAACGGCCCGGATTATCTCAGGGCAGCTAATATTGCACAGGCATTGGGGTTCGGATGGTTGCGCGCCGGATCCTCTGACCTGGCGATATTCCCGGAGGGACTGAATACTTTTCAGGAATTTTACGCCTGGATACCTGGAAACATCTTCATCGGCCCTCATAATCGGTCGGACGACGAGCACGGTCCCTTTGAAACAAACGCCAGATATATCGTTGGCAACGACGCGTTCAACCTGCTTCGGCGACTGCATGAAAATATGGTTGCCTATGCGCAGGGAAATACCGCGCTAGTTGGGTCGATTGCGAC
The DNA here is from genome assembly GCA_036009745.1 of Luteibacter sp. Lineage (GTDB taxonomy): Bacteria > Pseudomonadota > Gammaproteobacteria > Xanthomonadales > Rhodanobacteraceae > Luteibacter. The sequence goes on from DASYLE010000149.1 coordinate 6,484, forward strand.
CGACCTTACAAGACTGAGTGGCAGGCGTTCCGTATATCAGCTGGACCCTGCGAACTGGATATTCAGCGGAGGAAGTTACCGAATAAATACGGATGGTCCGTCCCGTGAGCCCGCCCGACAGGGCGACGTAACCAGCATCTCTTCGGAATGTGAGGTTTTTGCCCCGAACTATGAGAAATTCATGGGGGCGTATATGGAGGCAACCCTGTTCTTCCAATGAACATCATCACTCATCCATCGCCATAGATAATCCCATGAAATCCGACCACGAAATGGAGTTCTTATGAAATATCGGTCACGCGCCTACATCGCCTTTTTCTCGATTGCCTTGTTCAGCGGCCCATCGTTGGCAGATAGCTACATAACACATACAGAAGGGAACGGAGGATCGTCGAAAGATATCTACTGGTATTACCTTGACAAACCGGTTTCGGGATGCGCGTCTGTAAAAACCCAGGATCGCAACATAAACTCTGTATTGCGAATCGCATACCTCATACAGAGACCTGTAGCATTAAGGCTCGACCGCTCAGGATGCGCCGTAACTCAAGCCCGAATTGCCACACCTTAATATCAATGATCCATCACTATAAGTTAATTTTCGTGCCCGAGTCCTTGTTATAGCACATGCGTCTGTCCGCCAATTCATCACAAAAAAGGAATTTTAATGAAAAACAAACTTATTGCCTCACTAGCCTTCCTACCCCTCCTTTCGCTAACGACGCCGACTTTTGCAAACAATCGTTTCATCACGGCTATAGAAGCAAATTGGGGCGACGATGCCAAGGTCAATCATCACTGGTACTATCTTGATAGTACCGTTAGCGGTTGCTGGTCCGTACGTACAGTCGACAATTCCATTATCGCGACCATGCAGATTGCCTATGTTCTACAGAAAGCAGTAGCACTTAGTATTTCCGGAGATACCTGCCTTATTACCCAAGCCCGCACCGTTTAGCCATCAATAGGCGGCCAGCATTCCGGTCCTGTGACCAGTCCAGGACCGGAATCTCATGAAAAGCAGAACGCACGATAACTGTACACAACGCCACCTCGTCGCCACGAAGCTGATCAACCAAACAGGCCTGAGTAGCCGTAACTGTCCGGAGCGCGACGCAAGCCGGTGGGGGCATTCGAACCGATAACGCTGAGCTCGCCGTGTTGATTGCTGGTGCCGACACCCGGATTCGAACTGGGGACCTACCGCTTACAAGGCGGTAAAGCAAATCTCACTGCAGCCACATCGGCCCACAATGGGCGCACGTTATACCGCCCGAAAGGCCAAGTGTTAAGCCGTTTTCCTTGTGATTCCGTCGACTGAAGGATATTTTAGGCAACATCAGGGTACGTGCTTTGACATGCCCGGACGTTGCCTATGTTGTTGCCTAGACCTTCTCGCGGGAGTGCGCTGTGCCGGTCGTCAATCTAACCACCAAGCTTCTGGACAACCTCAAGCCCGGCGAAAAGCAGACCGACTATTTCGACTCGGAAGTTAAGGGGCTGGCGCTGCGACTTTCCCCCGGCGGCACGGCGACCTGGGTCATTGCCCGGCGCATGCCGGGCGAGTCCTCCGTTTCTCGGCTGAAGATCGGGCGTTATTTTCGCGACCGGGCGAAGGTATCGGCCAGCCTGACACCTGGCTCCGCTGGCTGGCGGGCCCTGACGCTTAAAGAGGCCAGGGAGGAAGCCCGCGAAACCATCAAGCGCATGGATGCGGGCATCCACCCCCGAGAGCACCGGAAGGCGGAGCGGGTACAACGCGCCGCTGATTCCGAACTCGGCACCCTGCGCCAATTGTTGCTGGAGTACATCGATTACCGGAGCAAGCCGTCAGGCAACCGGCGGCCCGCCGGCACGCGGCAGATCGGCGAATGGCGACGCATGGTCGACAGCGACCTCCGGCGCGGCCAAGACATTCTTGACCGGCGGGCGCGGGACATCGGACCTGGCGATATTGCCGCCCTACTCCGGCCGATCTACGAGCACGGGACCCCTCGCCCAAAGAAGGGCCGCGGCAGCGGCGGACGGCGCAGCGTGGACGGGGCAAAGGGACAGGCCGCCAAGGTCCGCACGCTGTTCCATGCGGCGTTCGTGTGGGGCCTGGCGGCCGAGCACTCACTCGGACGGCGGACCGGGACCCGCTTCGCCCTTGGGACAAACCCAGTACTCCACGATGAAGCCCTTGTCAGTTCCAACGCTGGGACCCGGGCGCTTACGGACAACGAGTTGCACGGCTTCTGGATGTCAATCGGCTCGACCCCGGGCATCGGCCCGGTGCCCGCAGCCTTCCTCCGCTTCACGATCGCCACCGGTGGCCAGCGCCCGTGGCAGATACTTCGCGAGCCCTGGACGTCGTACGACTTGGCCGCGCGCACGGTGCGCCTTACCGACAGCAAGGGCCGCGGCGGGATGGCGCGCGAGCACGTCGTGCCGCTCACAGACCGGGCTATCGAGATCCTCACCGAGCTTTGGCCCTTCACCGGCGACTTCACCTGGCCCTTCACGGTGAACGGCAAGGCCCCTATCAGCGAGACGACGCCGAATGGGGCGATCGCGAAGTGGTTGCAGTCCGACCATGGGCGAGGCATTCCGGCGTTCACGCCGCGCGATCTGCGCCGGACATGCGCACAGCTTATGCAGCGCGTGGGGATATCCGAAGAATCGGCGAACCGACTGCAAAGTCACGGGCTGACTGGCGTCACCGCGAAACACTACACGAACAATCCCGATCTCTACGTCCCTGAAAAGCGCGTCGCGAGCGATGCCCTTGACGCCGAGTTAGCGCGAATCCTGGATGCACCCTAAGCATCGTTGCGACCCAGCTTCGAAAAGGAAAGACCTAAAGCGTTGGGGCGCAAGGGGCAACGGCCTTGGAGCGCCTGATTTAGAGGCAAGTACATGAAAAACATTAGGTTTTAACTATGGATATGCCT
>DASYLE010000150.1:0-8347 GCA_036009745.1 Luteibacter sp.
AGCAGGTTGCCGCGACCTGCTCTTGTGGGAGCAGCAGGTTGCCGCGACCTGCTCGTGTGGGAGCAGCAGGTTGCCGCGACCTGCTCTTGTGGGAGCAGCAGGTTGCCGCGACCTGCTCTTGTGGGAGGAGCAGGTTGCCGCGACCTGCTCTTGTGGGAGGAGCAGGTTGCCGCGACCTGCTCTTGTGGGAGCGAACCCTGTTCGCGAGTCCTTTGGGGCCGTGACTTCCCCATCGCCGTCTTTGCACCGGGTCTTCGCGATCAACACCCAGCAAGCTTCGCTTTCAACTCCGCCCCGCGCTGCTCGAACGGCCCGCGCTGGCTCTGGAACGCGTTGCGCAGCTTCCGATCGTTCTCCTCCGCGTCATCACGCAGCGCCTGGCAGGCCTCGACAGGACTGAGCGGCCTGCACTGGTCCTGTACCCACACATAGTTGCCGCCGATCAGGGTCGGACTGAGCTTGCCGCGATTGAGCTCCGGTGCCGAAGCACTGTTCTGCCCGCTGCGCGCCAACGGCAAATCACCGGCGCCGAGCATGCCGTAGGGGGCCTGATAGGGCTGGGGATCGCCGTTGTCACTGGTGTACGGTTTGCCGTCGGTCGCGCGTATGCAGCCGAACAGACGCGGTGGCGGCCGGCGCGGCGGCGGTGGAGGCATATCGACCAGTGTCGCGGCTTCGGGTGGTGGCGGCGCGACCGGTGTTGCCGTGGGTGCCGCTGGCTCGCTGTCCTGCAGTTCGATCGTCTGCTGCTTCTGCGTGCGCGGGCAGGCGGTCTGCTGGTAAGTGACGCGGCCGTCGGCGCCGACGCATTTGTAGACGGTTTCGGCCTGCGCGCCGCAGACGATGAAAACCAGCGCGATCGACAACGGCCAGCGCATGGTTCAGAACTCGGCGACGTGTTCTTCGGCGGCAAAGCCGATCGTCAGCGCGCCTTCGCCGACGTTGACCATGCCGGTAATGCTCATCGGGCTTTCCATGACCTCGACGCCGGCGTCGCCGCAAGCACGTGTAAGTGCGTGGTAGCCGACAAGGTTGCGCATCTCGTCCAGGTCGCCGCCGTAGCTCAGGTTCATCGTCGGCACCAGCAGGCCGGCCTGCACGCGCTTGGCTGCATAGTCGAACAGGGTCTGTGCGCCCTGCTCGAAACCGCGCGCCTTGCCCACCGGCGATGTTTCGCCGCGATAACCGCGCAGGATGGGTTTGATGTCCAGCGCCGATCCGAGCATCGCGCTGAAGATGCCGACGCTGCGGTCGCCTTTTTTCTTGGCCCGCGCACGCAGGTAATACAGGTCGCGCGGCAGCATGTAGCCGTAGGTATTGTTGGCGATGTGCGCCACCCGCTCGCGCAGCTGCTGCGGCGGCTGGCCGGTCTGGATCATGCGCACCGCCTCGACGATCGCGGGCCCGGATCCGGCGAACAGGTTGCGGGTGTCGACCACGCGCATCAGGAACGGCCCGGGAATGCCCGCCGCTTCGCGGATCGGCCGGTAATGCTTGAGGATGGCGAAGCTGGCGCGGATGACGTTGTCGTGGATCGGACTGCGCGTCGCCGTGATGGTCAGGCAGATCACGCAGTCGTAGTCGATGACCAGCCGATCGAGGAACAGCTTCTGCACGTCCTCGACCGTGCTCGGCTCGGTCTCCGCGCTGTGGCTGCGGTTGCCGAGCTTCTGCGCGCGGAAGCGGAGGATTTCGTCCGGGTTGCGATCGTCCTTGAAGACCTGGCCGTCGACCCTGACCACGATCGGCATGACCGCGATGTGGTTCTGCTCGATGAACTCCTGCGGCACGTCACACGCCGCGTCGATCGCCACACCGATCCGCATAAGCCACTCCCCGCGAATGATTGCCGCCGGAAGTTAGCATGAAGCGTCCGCGTCCGGACGCCAACTAGCGAAGATTCCTATACGTGCCGGCGTCGAAGGCGTCGACCTGCACGGCCTCATCGCGGGCCTCGCGGGCCTCGTCCAGGCGCATGTACTCCTCGCTGCTGATCAGGCCGGCGGCGAGTGCGAGGTCGTCCAGTTCGGTGCGGGGCGCGCGGTCGATGCGACCCTCGCGGACCAGGTCGCGCAACTTGGTCTCCACCGGGATGGCGCTGACCGCCTTGTCCAGCGCGGCCTCCAGGGTACCCAGGCCGGGATCGTCGGCGCCCGGGACGTAGATGTCGGCGGTCAGGTTGATCCGCGCCTCGCGGTCCTCGAGGATGGTCCGCGCCACGCGCTGGCCAAGGAAGTCGGAGGGCTTGCGGAAGCGGGCACCGAGCGGGAACACCAGCATGCGGGCGAATACCGCGGCCGCGCCATTGGGCAGGTTGTCGAGCACGCCACGCAAGGCTTCCTGGGTTTCGTACAAGGCGGTGGCCGCACCCCAGCGGGCGAGGTCGTAGTTCGAAGCGAGCTTCGGTTCGTCGTGATAACGCTTCAGGGTTGCCGCGCCCAGGTACATCCAGGCCAGCGCGTCGGCCAGTCGCCCGGAAATCTTCTCGCGCCGTTTCAGCGAGCCGCCCAGGGTGACCATGCACAGGTCGGAGACAAAGGCGAAGGCCGAGGCGAACCGGGTCAGGTGCTGGTAGAAACGGTGCAGGTCGCCCTCGTCTGGCGCGCGCGCCAGCCGGCTGCCGCTCAAGCCGAGCAGCAGGGCACGGGTGCCACGGGTAAAGACGAAATTGACGTAGCCGAAGGTGGCACGATCGAAGCGGGCCCTGTCTTTCTTCTCGATCGCATCGATGAGTTTCTGCACGAAAGGATGGCAACGGATCGCACCCTGGCCGTAGATGATCATCGAGCGGGTGAGGATGTTCGCGCCTTCCACGGTGATCCCGATCGGCACCGACATCCACATGCGCGAAAGCGCGTTGCGCGGGCCACGCTGGATCGCCGCGCCGGCGCGGATATCCATCGCGTCGCTGACCACGGTACGCATCGCGTCGGTGAGGTAGGCCTTGGCGATCGAGCCGAGTACGGCCGGCTTTTCGCCGGCATCCAGGGCGCCGCAGGTCAGCGTGCGCGTGGCCGTCATCAGGTAGGTCAGGCCGGCGATCCGCGCCAGTGGCTCCTCGATGCCCTCGAAGCGGCCGATCGGCGTGTCGAACTGCTCGCGCACCGTGGCATAGGCGCCACAGATCCGCGTGGACATCTGCGCCGCGCCGACCGCCAGCGCCGGCAGGGAAATCGACCGCCCCGCCGCCAGCGACTCCATCAGCATGCGCCAGCCGTGGCCGATCTGCTCCTGGCCGCCAATGATCGCGTCCAGCGGCACGAAGACATCGGTTCCGGTGATCGGACCATTGGCGAAGGGCACGCCCATCGGGTCGTGATGCCGGCCGATCTCGACGCCGGGTACATCGCGCTCGATCAACGCGCAGGTAATGCCGCGGTCTTCTTCGCCGCCAAGCAGGCCTTGCGGGTCCTTCAGGCGGAAGGCCAGGCCGATCAGGGTCGCGACGGGCGCAAGGGTGATGTAGCGCTTGTTCCAGTTCAGCCGCATGCCAAGCACGCGCTCGCCCTGCCACATGCCGTATTCGACGATGCCCTCGGACTGCGTCGCCGCGGCGTCGGAGCCGGCCTCCGGCCCGGTCAGGGCGAAGCAGGGCACTTCGCGACCATCGGCCAGCCGGGCCAGGTAGCGCTGCTTCTGCTCCTCGGTGCCGTAATGCACCAGCAGTTCGCCGGGCCCGAGCGAGTTGGGCACCATCACCGTCACCGCCGCGGCGATCGAGCGGCTGGCGATCCGGGTGACCACGCGCGAATGGCCGATCTCGGACATGCCAAGGCCGCCATACGCCTCGGGAATGACCATGCCGAAGAAGCGCTCGCGCTTGAGGAAACCCCAGACCTCCGGCGGCATGTCGCGATCCTGCTGGATCTGCCAGTCGTCCAGCATCGCGCACAGTCGCGCCACCGGTCCATCCATGAAGGCCTGCTCGCGCGCGCTCATCGGCTTGCATTCGAAGGCGCGCAGCTTGTTCCAGTCGGGCATGCCGGAGAAGATCTCCGCATCCCACCAGACCGTGCCGGCTTCCAGCGCGATACGCTCGGTGGCGCCGAGCTTCGGCATCACCTTACCCAGTGCCGGCATCAATGGCCCGGCGAACAGGGCGCGCCGTATCGGCGGGAAGCCAGTGACCAGGGCAAGCACGGCGAAGAGGGCGGCCACGGCGACGAAGACCGTTTGTGAGCCGACACCGGTGATCGCCCAGGCCGCGAGCACGATGGCGACGGCGACCACCCAGGCCAGCCAGCCGCGCCCGATAAAGGCCAGCCCGAGCAGGGCGACGACAGCGAGAATCCATCCGATCAGCATGGGGGTGTCTCCGGCGACGATTCCCCCATTGTGCAGCCGAAGCGTGCAGGAAACGGAAACGTTGCTATTCCCGGGTTCTCAACGGCCGTCCCTCGCGTTCCAGCTCGTGCAGGTCGAATTCGCCGACCGGCACCGGTCGATGGCGCTCGTCGAAGGCGACATCGCCAGGGCGCCAGCCCGCACGGGACAGCAGCGCGCCACGGAAACGGCGCAAGCCGGCAAGCTGCTGGGCGACGATGCCGCGATCGTTCTCGCGATTGACCATCGGGTCGCCGAGGCCGGTTGGTCGCGCGCTTTCGCCATAAAGCGCGGTGCCAAACAGCAGGTCCCACAGCGGGAAGACCAGGGCGAAATTGCAGTTGTGCAGGTTCGGCCGGTCCGGATCGACGCGCATATGGTGCAGCCGGTGGTAACGCGGATCGACCAGCAGTTTGTCCAGCACCGGCCCGAAGCGGATGCGCACATTCGCGTGCGAGAAGTTTTGCAGCAGTTCGCCGAACATCACCAGCAGGGCGAAGTCGGTCGGCGACACGCCGATGAGGACCGATACCCCGGCGACGATCAGTGCCTCGAACAGGTCGTCCAGGTAATGATCCCGATCGTTCGACCAGCAGCCGAGGTGGGTCTGGCTATGATGCAGGCTGTGCAAGGCCCACCACCAGGGAATCGCGTGCTGCAATCGATGGATCAGGTAATAGACCAGGTCGTAGATGGCGTAGTACGCGAAGAACAGCACCACCGGATGGCGATCGAACCAGGGCACCGACTCCTGCAGGCTGATCGCGCCGCCGGCGCTGTTGTCAGCGCCGAAGAGCTTGCCTAGTGGCGAAAGTACCAGATAGGTAAACAGGGGAAGCACGCCGAGCAGCTTGATCGTCGTATAGGCGCGATCGATCCGCGTCGGCCCATGGTCGTCCCAGTCTTCCGCGGGAAACAGGCTCTCCAGCGGCCGGAAGAGCAGGGCGATGATCGCCAGTTGCAGCAGGGCGACCAGGAAGAACCCGGCGATCTCCTGTGGATCGTCGGTCCATGCGGTCAGATGAAACGCGGCCAGTGTGGGGGCTATGGCGTGCGTGGCCAGCCATGCCACCAGCACGGACCACGAGACGGCAAGGGCATCGAGGGCGTGCATGACGGGTAAAGCGTAAAACGCCGAATCCTTCACCAGTCTTTCAAAGGCCCGGCAGCGGGCTTACACTGGCGGATACGAGATCTGGCACTTCGCCGGCGTGGCGTCGCCGGTAACCGCGCCCCAAGGGACGCGCTCGTCAAGCGAACCCATGAAGAACAAGAGCGAGATCGTTTCGAACTGGCTGCCGCGCTACACCGGCACGCCGCTGGAGGAGTTCGGCCAGCACATCCTGCTGACCAACTTCGGACACTATGTCGACCGTTTCGCCGAGCTGAACGGCGTTGCCGTCAACGGCCGCGACCGGCCGATGCCCAACGCCACCGCCGACGGCATCACCCTGATCAATTTCGGCATGGGCAGCCCCAATGCCGCCACGGTGATGGACCTGCTGAGCGCCATTGCCCCCAAGGCGGCGCTGTTCCTCGGCAAATGCGGCGGCCTGAAAAAGAAGAACGCCATCGGCGACCTGGTCCTGCCGATCGCCGCGATCCGCGGTGAGGGCACCTCGAACGATTACCTGCTGCCCGAGGTCCCGGCCCTGCCGGCCTTCCAGTTGCAGCGTTCGGTGTCGACGATGATCCGCGACCTCGGTCACGACTACTGGACCGGCACGGTCTACACGACCAATCGCCGCGTCTGGGAACACGACGAGGCCTTCAAGGAATACCTGCGCCGTACCCGCTGCATGGCGATCGACATGGAAACCGCGACCATCTTCGCCGCCGGTTTCGCCAACAAGATTCCCTGCGGTGCCCTGCTGCTGGTCTCCGACCAGCCGATGATTCCCGAAGGCGTGAAGACCGAGCTAAGCGACAAGGCGGTCACCGCCAACTTCGTCGAACAGCACATCACGATCGGTATCGAGGCCTTGAAGCTGGTTCGTCGTCATGGGCGAAGCGTGAAACACCTGCGTTTCGAGCCGGATGCCAACGACTGAAAAAACAAGGCCGCCGTAGGTAACGGCGGCCTAACTGGGGAGATCGTTGGCCTGGGAGAACAGCGGGCTCCCAGGCCTTTTTCTTGTTATAGCGAAACGGCTGGACCTTAAAGCGTGAAGTCGTAACGTGCGCCGAAGCGGACGTACCGCGGATCCTGGTACGAGCGCGGGCGGAAGCAGTCGATGCTGGTAACACCCGAGGCGTTCTCGCAGGACTCGAACAACTGGGTGACGCGTTGCTTGCCGAGCAGGTTGAAGATATCGGCCGTCAGCGTCACCTTGTGTTCCAGGAAAGCCGGTTGCCAGGCTGCGTTGGCGTCGATGGTGTACGTCCACGGCGTGCGGCCGTACGAGCCGCGGGGAGCCGGTTGACCGTTGCAGTAGAAGTAGGCCGCTCCGTAGCCCACCGCGTCACCGCCGACCGATAGCGGACGGGCACCGATGCAGCTGATCGGGTAACCCGAGGCGATACGTGTCACGGTCGAGAAGCTCCACTCTTCCGTTGGCCGGTAGATGCCCTGGATGCGCAGCTGGTGTTTCTGATCGTTCGCCAACGGGCCATTGGTATTCTCCATCAACTCCGGGGAATCCCAGCTTTCGGTGGTCGAGACGTCGGCCTGCACGATGTCCGAATCGAGCTGGCCTTCGGAGTTGCCGTAGCTGTGCGAGTAGGTGTACTCGACACGGCCGTACCATTTCTCGGTGAACTGATGCTCGGCGTACAGGTTGAGCATGTAGTAGCTACGCTTGGCCTTCGGCTCGCCGATTTCGGCACCTGTCAGCGGCACGCTCAGGTACTGGCCCGCCGCCGGCGACAAGGTGAAGGTATTGGCCACGCCCGGGTTGTACAGCCAGCAACCGGTACTGCGGCTGATGCCGGCGGCAACCTCCGGCCCAAGGCCATTGGCATCGCCCCATGCCTGCAGTGGACGGGCGTCGCAGTCGTCGTCGATCAGGCTACGCAGCTTGCGGTACATGGCCTTGGCACCCACGGTCCACTCGGAACTGAGCTGCTTGTCGAAGCCCAGGATGTACTCATCCTGGTAGTACGTCTTGAGGTTCTGCGCGGACACGGTCTTCGCATCCGGCGGCACACCGTTCTCGCCGTTGGCGTAGAAAAGGCCTGAATACGGCGCCCCGGTGCTGATTCCGGTAGGAATACCGGTCGTCGGATCGATGCCAGTGAAGCTGTAGTAAGTGGTCGGGAACGTCGACGGACCGGCGCCACGTACCGCGACGCTGGTCGGCAGGCCAAGATGGTAGCGGCCAGCGTTGGCATAGACTTTCAGCGTGCTGTCGCCGTAGACATCCCAGGTCACGCCCAGGCGCGGATCGAGCTGATGGCGCTCCTTCGCATAGATCCCGCCGACACCGTTGTAGTTGGTGAACTGCTCGTTGCGCAGGCCGATATAGGCCAGCCAGCGATCGGACACCTGCCAATGGTCTTCGGCGAATTGCGACCGTTGCGCCGTGCGCGCCGAGGTGCCCGTGGTCAGGCCGGTGGATTCGACATAGTAGTTATTCGGGAAGTCCGCCGGATTGTAAAGACCGGGATCCAGGCCAAGGTTGATCAGGCGCTGCCTGATCGCGGTGCCGTCGCCCAGGTCTTCGTACCGATACTGTGTACCGCCGACCGGCGCGCTGCCCCAGGTCGCACGCAACTGGTAGTTATCCATACCGGCACGCAGGTCATGGCTGCCGAGGCGGTATTCGACGTTGAAACTCCAGCCGGTGGTGCTGTCCTTCGAACCGGGCCTCAGGATCGTGGTGTTGCCGAACTGGCAACTGGGCGCGGGGTTGGTGGCCGCGATGGCGCGCAGGTCCGAAATCGACGGGCACGGGGCGCCGCCCTGGCCGACGATCTCCTGCTGGTGATCGGCATTGCTTTTGCCGTACATCGCGTTGATGGTCAGGTCATCGGTGATGTAGCCGGTGTAATGGCCGATATAGACATTGCCGCCAGGCGTACCGTT
>DASYLE010000151.1:0-16513 GCA_036009745.1 Luteibacter sp.
ACTCCTCGTAGGCTTCAGGAAGGCTGGGGTGAGTCCCATCAAGGCGTTAGCTTGTTCATTGGCGATTGGATCGCCAGATCCTTCATCGACGCTCAAGATGGGATCGGGATATCTCTCACGGTCGGTCTCTTCGTCGGAGCCTATACGAACCTTGTCCCTCACCCCAGCCCCTTATCCCTCGCCGCATGGCTCGGGACAAGAGGCGCGCTCAACATACAAGCGAACCCTGTTCGCGAGTCCTTTGAGGCCGGGCTTCTCATGAAGGCGGGCTCTGCCTCACCCGACCTCACATCCGGTTGCGCTACGCGCCATGTTTGTGTGCCAGCTGCGCTGACGTGCGCGACCCTGTGGCCTTATCGCGAAAGGACTCGCGAACAGGGTTCGCTCCCACAGGCTGCCTGCAACTGGCGATCACGCGAGGTTTTGCCATGCCGGTGGCGTCGCGGCGAACCGTCCAGTTGCAGCGGGCGACTGCAAGGGCAGGATCTTCGGCTGCACTCGCTGTTCGGCCTGCGAAAGCTCGTAGTTGGTCTGCAACGTCATCCAGAATCGTGCGGCACGTTCCAGTCTGACGGCCAGATCGGAGCTGATGCCAGCGTGGCCGTTGATGACACGTGACAGTGTAGTGCGAGGCATGCCGAGCCGATGCGCGGCGTCAGTAACTTCAATGCCAAGCGGCAGAAGCACGTCCTCGCGCAGCAGCTCGCCGGGATGCGGATGACGCTTCATCATGGCGTAGCCTCTTTATCGTCCCACCGCCGTCGCCACCACCATCGCAATCACCATGATGATCGCCACGGTCATGCAGGCACTGGTCGGTCGAATGCGCCGTGCGTCGATGCGCGGCACCAGCCACCACAGCAACCCGGCGCCGACGACCATGTCGACGACCAGGGAGGCGCGCATCCACGGCAGGGCGAAGATCGAGATGCCGGCGGCCTTGCCGTGCTGGCTCATGATCACGAAGCCACTCATGCCCACCGCGACCAGGGCCCATAGCAGGCAGGCGAAATAGGCGCGGTTGAACACGACCGGGGTCTTTTCCAGCCAGCGCAGGATGAGCCAGGCGACGAGGGCGGGCAGGACCGCGCCGACGCTGCTGTACAGCACCCACCAGATCAGGCCGCTCAACAAGGTGAGGATGGTGCTTGTCACGTTAGTCCCTTGAATCGATGTCGACGCCGAAACGGCGCAATAACTTTCCGGCCAGCCAGGCGGGGCCGATCAGCAGGTAGGTGAGGTCGGTGAGGAACGATGGCCGGCGGCCTTCGATCGTATGGCCTATGAACTGGCCGATCCACGCCGCGACGAACACGACGAGGGCGGTCCAGCCGAGCATCGCCGGGCCGAGCCAGCGATACATGCCCTCGGTGGCCAGGGCGAGCACGATGAAGGTACCGGCCATCGCCAGGCCGACCGAACGCGACAGGCGATAAAAGTAGAAAGCGAAGGCGACGAACATGGCCGTGACCGACCAGAAACCCGGCCGGCCCAGCCAGTGCGGCACCGGTACGATCCACAGCAGCGCGATCGCGCACCAGGTGATCGCCGGCACGCAGATCCAATGGATGGCGATATTGGTCGGATGCCGGTGATCGTCGCTATACGGGGCGAACCAGTGCTCGGCGTCGCGCATCAGTCGAGGCGAATGCCGGCGAGACGATCAAGTGCCTCGGCGTACTTGGCGGCGGTGCCGGCGATGACCTCGGCGGGGACGCGCGGGCCGGGCGCCTGCTTGTTCCAGCCCAGGGTCTCCAGGTAATCGCGGACGAACTGCTTGTCGTAGCTCGGCGGGCTGATGCCGACGCGGTACTCCTCGGCCGGCCAGAAGCGCGAGGAGTCGGGCGTGAGCATTTCGTCCATGACGTAGAGCGTGCCATCTTCGTCGGTGCCGAACTCGAACTTGGTGTCGGCGATGATGATGCCGCGCTCGGCGGCATACGCGGCCGCGAAGCCATAGATCGCCAGGGTCGCCTCGCGCACCTTGTTGGCCAGCTCGGCGCCGACGGCGTTCACTACCGCATCGAAACTGACGTTTTCGTCATGGTCGCCGACCGCGGCCTTGGTCGACGGGGTGAAGATCGGCTCGGGCAGTTGCTGGGCCTGCTTCAGGCCGGCCGGCAGCGCGATGCCGCAGAGCGAACCGGTGGCCTGGTAGTCCTTCCAGCCGGAGCCGATCAGGTAACCGCGGGCGATCGCCTCGACGGGCACCGGCTTGAGCCGTTTGCTGACCACGGCGCGCTTCGCGTACAGCGCCCGGTCGACACCCGCCGGCAGGACCTCGTCCACCGGCGTGCCGGTGAGGTGGTTCGGCACGATGTGCGCGGTTTTGGCGAACCAGAAGTTCGAGATCTGGGTCAGCATCTCGCCCTTGCCCGGAATCGGATCGGGCAGGACCACGTCGAAAGCGGAAAGCCGGTCGCTCGCCACCATCAGCAGGCGGTTGCCCGGCAGGGCGTAGACGTCGCGGACCTTGCCGCGGTGGATCAGGTCCAGGCCAGGCAGGTCGGATTGCAGCAGGGTGGTCGGCACGGGGAGGCTCCGCAGGGCGATCGGGTGGCGAAAGGCGGCTATTGTACCGGCTCAAAGCCCCTGGCCGGCCCACCAGCGACGCGGTGTCGCGGGGCGGAAGGCCTGATGGCTGCTAGAATTCGCCGCCTTCACCCCAATGCTCAGCCGATGCGACGTTTTCCGATTGCGGCCGTCCTGATCGCCGCCGCTTTTACCGCTGTTGCCGCGACGCCGGAAAAACCGGCGCGCCTCGGGCTGTGCGCGGCCTGCCACGGCAGCGACGGCATGGCGACCATGGCTGGCGCGCCGAACCTGGCCGGCCAGCGGCTGGATTACCTGCGCGCCGCCCTGGCCCAGTACCGCGATGGGCGGCGCGACGTCGCCGTCATGCGCGCCGCGGTGGGACCGCTCAACGACGCCGAAATCGACCAGCTAGCCCGCTGGTTCGCCGCCCAGCCGCCCCGACCACAGGCCAGTCCATGAATTTCACCGGCATGCTGATCGGCGCCGCCGTCGGCTTATTCCTGATGCACAACGTCTTCGGCGCACTGATCGGTGCGGCCCTGGGCTTCATGTTCGACGCCAGCCGGCAGCAGCAGCGTCGCCGCGAAGTCCCGGCGGCCGGCGGTTTCGTCGCACCGCTGTTCGCCCTGATCGGCGCGGTGGCCAAGGCCGATGGACGCATTTCCGAGGCCGAGATCGCCATCGCCGAAAGGCTGATGGGGCGGATGGGCCTGGACCAGGCGCAGCGCCGTCAGGCGATCGAAAGCTTCAATATCGGCAAGCAGCCGGAATTCAACGCCACCGACGTCATCGACCAGTTGCGCCATTGGGTCGGTCATCGCCGGGATCACGCCTTCCCGGTGCTCGATGTCGTTATCGAGACGGTGCTCGCCGAGGGCAATCCACCGCCGGAAAAGATGCAGCTGCTGCGCCAGCTGGCCTTCGCGCTGCGCATCAGCGACATGGAGTTGATGGCGCTGATGGCGATGAAGGGCTACGCCTGGAACGCGCACGGCAGTGCAGGCGGACGTCGCCAGGGCGGCGGCCAGTACGTCCCGCCACAGCGCAATACGCAAGGCCCGGATCCCTACGCCATCCTCGGTATCGATCGCAGTGCCGACGACCGCGCGATCAAGCGTGCCTACCGCAAGCTGATTTCCGAACACCACCCCGATCGCCTCGGCGACCTGCCCGAAGACATGCGCAAGCGTGCCGAATCGCGCGCCAGCGAAATCAACGCCGCGTACGAGCGGATCAAGGGTGAAAAAGGATTTAAATAAAACACAGGTAGGGGCGCACCCTGTGCGCGAGAGCCAACAAAGCGTAGAAGCCGAAGCCCGCATTACCCAGGACAACCCCATGAGCAAGCAATCCCCCGTCATCGCCCCCTCCATTCTCTCCGCCGATTTCGCGCGGCTCGGCGACGACACCCGGGCGGTGCTGGCGGCCGGCGCGCAGTGGGTGCATTTCGACGTGATGGACAACCATTACGTGCCGAATCTGACCATCGGGCCGATGGTGCTGAAGGCCTTGCGCGACTACGGCATCGATGCGCCGATCGATGTGCACCTGATGATCAAGCCGGTCGACCGTATCGTGCCGGATTTCGCCAGGGCCGGTGCCTCGGTGATCAGCTTCCATCCGGAGGCCAGCGAGCACATCGACCGCACCATCGGCCTGATCAAGGACGAGGGCTGCCAGGCCGGCCTGGTCTTCAATCCCGCTACGCCGCTTTCCTACCTGGACTATGTCCTCGACAAGCTCGACCTGATCCTGTTGATGTCGGTGAACCCTGGCTTCGGCGGGCAGAAGTTCATCCCGGGGACGATCGAGAAGGTCGCCCAGGTCCGCGAGATCATCGATCGCAGTGGCCGGCCGATCCGCCTGGAGGTCGACGGTGGCGTCAACGCCGAGAATATCGGCCGCATCGCCGCGGCGGGCGCGGACACTTTCGTCGCCGGCTCGGCGATCTTCAATGCGCCGGACTATGCCGAGGTGATTTCGCGCATGCATGGGGCGATCACGGGCGCTTAAACGGCCCTCGTGATAGGTTTATGGCCGCTCGGGGAGCTTAAAAAGGGATCATCGACATGAAGATTCTCTCGAACCTGATCGTCCTGGCCTTTATTGCCCTGCTACTGGGCGGTTGCGCCAACCGCGCCTCCAGGCCGCAGCCTTTGCCTGGTCAGGAAGCCGAGGTTTCCAACGCCTTGCTACCCTGCCCGGACGGATTGGAGCGTTTCCTGCCCGGCGAATACTATTTCTGTGACGCTGCCCGGGATTACTGGACGGGCGACATGGACCGCGCGGTGCAGATTCTCGGCTACTCGGCCGAGTGGGCAAACAAGCCGGCGCAATACGCGCTTGGCGTCATGTATTTCAATGGCGACCGGATTCCGATGAATCGTCCGCTCGGCATCGCCTGGCTGGCCATCGCGGCGGAACGGCACGATCCCCAGTACGAGGCGGTCTTCGTGTCGGCGTACAAGGGCGCCACTGCGCAAGAACGCGAGCAGGCCAATGCCTATTGGCGCTCGATGAAGCCGGTCTACTCGGATAAGGTTGCCGCCGTCCGTGCGATCAAGCGCTTCAATCGCGAGATAACGCCGATCTACAACATGGTCGCGACCAATGGCGGCAGGGTCTATATCTCCGGCCTGGCCCTGGGCAGTTCGGAACTGGATTTGGAGCGCCTGATGCGTAAAGGCCGCGACCAGTCCCTGGACAAGGTGGACGGTACGGTGACGGTAGGCGATGTCCCGATGGTGAAGCTCGGCTCCCTGGTCGGGCCGGCAACTGATCAGGCTCGATAAATCGCAAGAAAATACGTTTCCGCCGCATATACATCGTTTGACCCATGTTTGTCGACGATCGTGCGTGCTAGGTTGACGGTGCCCGGGGGGCCTGCTCGGAGACCATCGATATGAAGACGTTTCGCAATGCGATCGCTTTATCGTTCATGGCTGCTTTTGTCGTGGGTTGTGCCAGTACCACATCGCGGCCGGAGTCGCCTCCCGCCCGGCGGCTGGCGGTGTCCAGTTCGCCGCTGCCGTGCCCGGACAGCCTCGAGCGTTTCCTGCCCGGCGAGTATTACTTCTGCGCCGCCGCCCAGGATTACGAAATGGGCCGCATGAACAATACGGTGCAGATGCTCGGTTATTCCGCCGAGTGGGCAAACAAGTCGGCCCAGTACGCGCTCGGCATCATGTATTACAACGGCGACCATATCGCCGCCAACCGTCCACTTGGCATTGCCTGGCTGGCCCTGGCCGCCGAACGCCACGATCCCCAGTATGAAGCCGTGTTCGTCTCCGCTTACCGATCAGCGAACGCGCAGGAGCGGGCGGATGCGAATACGTTGTGGTTGCGGCTCAAGCCGGTCTATGCCGACAAGGTGGCTGCTGTCCGCGCGGTGCGACGCAACGACCGTGAGCTTTCTCCGGTCTATCGTTCGCTCGCTACCAATGGCGGCAGCATCTATCTGGCTGGCCTGAATATCGGTAGCTCGGAACTTGCGTTCGAACAGCTGGTACGCATGAATCGCGACACTGCGCTAAGGGATGTGGACGGCACGGTCACCGTTGGCGACGCACCGATGGTGCAGCTCAGTTCGCTGGTGGGCCCGCCGACGGCGGACCGGTAAGTGGAGCAAGCGGGAACGGGGAAGGGAAAGGGCGAGGAAAGCCCTGGCTTCGCGGGCGCGCAGAGGAATACAACACGCAGGTGCCGGCAACTCCCCCGTTCTCCATAAAAAACGTTTTCCATAAAAAATCCCCTCGCGTCGGGGGACGCGAGGGGTATCGAACGGCTCGTCGGAGCCTCGGAGGCGGAACGTCGGTCGGGAGATATCAGACCGGCTGCCACAGCGGGTCTGGCTCGTCGGCCCAGGCGACCGGCGGGGTTCCTTCCTCGCCCGTCGCAACCGTGCCTTCCACGGCGATGGGGATGAAGGTGTCGGCCTCCATGTTCAGTGCATCCCGAAGACGATGCCCAGGAGCAGGGCGCCGATGGCCAGCGCCACGCGTAGCGGCTCGAAGTTGCGGCTTAGTTCGGTATCGTTATCGGCAGGCGGTTTCATGGGGAAGTCCTCGGCTTTGACGGGACCCATTCCACCGCCATCGCGGGCGCGCCGGGCGTCGCCGAACGGCCATTGCCATGATGGCTTATGGCGAAACGCGGGCAAATGCGCGCGATGGCTTGCGCGGCGCGCGTTTGCATAGCAGGCTGCGCACGCCGCCACCCCCATCGGAGCACGTGCATGGCCCGCAGTATCGCCATCGTCGAGGACGAACCCCTGATCCGCGCCAATTATGTCGAGGCGCTCAATCGCTTCGGTTACGAGGCGCGTGGCTACGGTTCCCGTGGCGACGCCTCGGTTGCCTTCGCCATGCGCCTGCCGGAACTGGTCATCATCGACATCGGGCTCGGCGATGAACCGGAGGGCGGATTCGATCTTTGCCGCGAACTGCGCGCGAAGTCCTCGACCCTGCCGATCATCTTCCTCACGGCGCGCGATTCGGACTTCGATGTGATCTCCGGCCTGCGGCTCGGCGCGGACGATTACCTCAGTAAGGACACCAGCCTGCACCAGCTCGCCGCGCGCATCGCCGCGCTGTTCCGGCGCATCGAGTCGCTGAAGGCGCCGGCGTCGAGCGAGACGGTGATCACCCATGGTCAGCTGAAGCTCGAATCCGAGCGGATGCGGGTGACCTGGAGCGGCGCGGAGATCCCGCTCACCGTCACCGAGTTCTGGATGGTGCACACCCTGGTCCGTTTCCCGGGCCACGTGAAGAACCGCGACCAGCTGATGCGTGAGGCGGAACTGGTGGTCGACGACGCGACGATCACCTCGCACATCAAACGCATCCGCAAGAAATTCATCGCCGTCGCGCCGGACTTCGATGCGATCGAGACCGTGCACGGCGTCGGTTATCGCTGGACGCCGTGATGCGCTACCTGTTCGCGCTTTGCTGCCTACTTGCCGCCGTGCCGTCGGCGTATGCCGGCGACGGTCATGGCGCGATCGTGTACGGCAAGGCGGGCGGCAAAACCCCGGACTGGGCGATTGCCAGCGACGTACCTTCAGGCTGGACCCAGGATTGCTGCACCTACGCCAAGGCCATCGGCGTGAACCTCGTGCTTTATCGCGGTGAATGGACCGGTGAGCCTGATCGCGTAATGGTGCTCAACGTCTGGCCGCGCAAGCTGCCGACCCTGGATGCCGAGTGGCAGGACGACCAGAAGGCCTACCTGAAGCGCGATCCGCGGGCAAAGGTCTCGCCGTTGCCGGTGACCAATGCCGCGATGGCCTGTCATGGCGTGCTCTACCAGGGCGCCGACCAGGTCGACGATGCGGTGGTGTTCTGCGAACCGGACCCGGCCAGCGGCATTCGCCTCAGCTGGTCGATGACGATCAAGGACGCGGACCCGGAGAGAAAGGACCTGCTTGCCGAGTTCAGCCAGGTCGCCGGACACGCGCGCTACATGAAGTACGAAGCGAAGCATTGACACCGGTTAGCATGGCGCCATGAGCCTGCGTCGCAAACTCCTGCTGGTCGCCCTGTGCACGCTGGCCTTGCCGCTTGCGGGCTGGCTGTACGTGCGGCAGATGGAAACGCTGTTGCGCGAGGGCCAGGCGCAGGCACTTACCGCGTCGGCGCGTGCGCTGGCGCGCAGCCTCGTCGTGGTGGATGCGCCCTTGCCGCCCGCCGACGGCGGCTGGTACGTGCAGCAGGCGAGCCAGCCCATCACCATCGACGGCTATGCCGACGACTGGGCACCGCTGACGCCATGGATGCAGCCACTGGGCAGGAGCGGCAAGCTGCTGCTCGCCGAGGACGCCAACTGGCTATACCTCTATGTCGACGTGCACGCACCGCGCCGCGTGCGCGCCGACGGCGACGATCGACTGGTGCTTGGCGCCGATCATATCGTGCTGGCACTTGGCAACGGCAACGGCACCCGCCGTTACCTGCTGGCCAGTTCGGCGCCTGGCCCGGTTACCGCCGTGCCGCAGGACGACCCGGTTGCCGGCCTGCCTGATCGCCTTATGGCGCAATGGCAGGAAGACGGCGGCGGTTATCGCATCGAACTGCGTGTGCCGCGTACCCCCGACCTCGACCAGCTCGGGGTCGGCATCTTCGATCCCTCGCACCATGATGCCGACCCGTTGGCGGCGCCGGTGAGACCGCTGCTGGCCTTCTCGTCGGTGTTGTCCACCGAACTGGGTGAACTGGCGCCTGAAGGCGTACGTGTCCGCCTGCTCGCGCCGCAGGCGTGGCTGCTCGCGCAGAGTGGCCGCATCGACCTGCCCGACCAGCCGGCGAAGGACCGGCCCGGCTGGTTCGCTTCACTGATCTACCGCAGCCTGCTGGCGACCCGGCTGGATCCGGCCGACGCCTGGGCCGAGGATTCACCACGCGTGGACCTGCCGGAAGTCCGCGAGGCGCTTGCCGGCAACCCGGCCACCTCGTGGCGTGCCGGCGAAGACCGCGGCAGCGTCGTGCTTGCCGCGGCCGTGCCGGTCATGACCCATGGCGCGGTGCACGGTGTCGTCCTGCTCGAGCAACCGAGTCGTGCGGTTCCGCTGCTGGCCAATCGCGCCCTGTTCGGGCTGTTGCTGGCCAGCGTGGCCGCCCTGCTGGTCGCCGGTGGCGCGCTGCTGTTGTTCGCCACGCGGCTGACCCTGCGCCTGCGCCGCCTGCGCAATGCCGCCGAGCGCGCCCAGGCCAACGACGGCCGTCTGGACGGGCCTTTCCCATTGATCGACGCCGAGGACGAACTGGGTGACCTGGCGCGCAGCTTCGCCACCCTGTTCGACGTCGTCGGCAACTACACGGACTACCTGCGCACCCTGGCCTCCAAGCTGTCGCATGAACTGAATACGCCGCTGGCCATCGTCAAGTCCTCGCTGGACAACCTCGACCACGCCGGTCTCTCCGCCGAGGCGCGGCCCTACCTCGATCGCGCACGGGACGGCGTGGCCCGGCTGGGCGCCCTGGTTCGCGCGATGAGCGAGGCCAGCCGCATGGAGCGCGCGATCGCGGCGGCGGACCCGGAGGACGTCGACCTGGTCGATGTCGTGCGTGGCTGTGCCCTGGCGTATCGACCACTGGCCGGCGACCGCCTGGTCGAATACGTGGTTCCCGAGGTGCCGTTGACCATGCACGGCGCCCCCGAGCTTATCGCCCAGGCGCTGGACAAGCTGTTCGACAATGCCTTGTCGTTCACACCGCCCGGCGGCTGGTTGCGCCTGACCCTGGTCGCCACGCCCGATGGTGCCGATCTCGAGCTGGCCAACGAGGGTCCGTCCCTGCCGGCGGCCATGCAGGGCCGCCTGTTCGACTCCCTGGTCAGCCTGCGCGACAAGGCCACGCCGGGGGATGCGCCACACCTGGGCCTGGGCCTGTACGTGGTGAGGCTGGTCGCCGAACGCCACGGCGGCAGCGCCAGCGCAAGAAATCTCGAGGACGGCAGCGGCGTCGCGTTCACCCTGCACCTGAAGGGCATGGCCAGGCAACGCCTGGGCTAAAGCACGCAACCGCGTTCTTGCTACGATGTCGGGCTACCCCCGCCAAGAGCTCCGCCGTGATCTCCCGAGACGAATTCGACGCGCTGACCGCCCTGGGGCATACGCGCATACCGCTGGTGCGCGAGGTGTTCTCCGACCTCGATACGCCGCTGTCGGTGTACCTGAAGCTGGCCGATGGCCCGTATACCTTCCTGTTCGAGTCGGTCGAGGGCGGCGCTACCTGGGGACGCTATTCGATCATCGGCCTGCCGGCGCGGCGGGTGTATCGCCTGCGCGGTCACGAACTGGAGATCGAGGAATCGGGTGAGGTCGTCGAACGTCGTCACCTGGACGATCCCCTGGGCGAGATCGAAAAGCTGCGCCTGCAGTACGACGTCCCGCGGATGCCGGAGTTGCCGGATTTCACCGGTGGCCTGGTCGGCTATTTCGGCTTCGAGACGATCGGCTATATCGAACCGCGGCTGGCCCAGTGGGACAAACGCGACGAGCTCGGCACGCCCGATGTCTTGCTGATGCTCGCCGAGGAAGTCGCTGTCTTCGACAACCTCAAGGGTCGCCTGTACCTGATCGTGCATGCCGATCCGTCGCGACCGCAGGCCTATGCCGAAGCCGGGCGTCGCCTCGATGCGCTGGCGTTCCGCCTGCGCCAGAGCGGTGCCTCGTACCCGCAGATGCTGCAGCCGGCGGTGCTCGACGAGGCCGACTTCAAGTCCTCGTTCACGCGCGAAGAGTACGAAGCCATGGTGCGCCGCGCGCAGGAATACATCCTTGCCGGCGATATCTTCCAGGTCGTGCCGTCGCAACGCCTCAGCGTCGGGTTCAACGCGCGCCCGGTCGATGTCTACCGCGCGCTGCGCGCGATGAATCCGTCGCCGTACATGTACTTCATCGATATCGGCGGTACCCAGATCGTCGGATCGTCGCCTGAGATTCTTGTGCGCCTGAAGAATGGCCGCGTGGTCCTCAGGCCGATCGCCGGCACGCGCAAGCGTGGCGCCAACGAGGTGGAAGACCAGGCGCTGGAAGCCGAACTGCTCGCCGATCCGAAGGAACGCGCCGAGCACCTGATGCTGATCGACCTCGGTCGCAACGATGTCGGCCGGGTCAGCCGCACCGGCAGCGTTGAGCTGACAGATGCTTTTGTCGTCGAGCGCTATTCACATGTGATGCATATCGTCTCGCAGGTCGAGGGCGATATCGCCGATGGCCTCTCCTACATGGATGTCATCAAGGCGACCTTCCCGGCGGGTACCGTGAGCGGCGCGCCGAAGATCCGCGCGCTGGAAATCATCCAGGAACTGGAGCCATTCAAGCGCAACATCTACGCCGGTGCGATCGGTTGGATGGGCTGGTGGGGCGACGCGGATACCGCTATCGCGATCCGCACCGCGGTGATCCAGGACGGTCGCCTGCACGTTCAGGCAGGCGGCGGTATCGTCTACGATTCCGATCCCGCGGCGGAGTGGGAAGAGACCATGAACAAGGGGAGGGCATTGTTCAGAGCGGTCGCGCAGGCGGCCAAAGGACTGTAGAAAAGTGAAAGAAAAGATACAAAAACGTGGCCTGCTGGCAGCGACTGCCCTGGCGGTTTGCGGCCTTGCATCGACAGCCACCGCCCGCGCCCCGGCGACGACGCCATGGCCCGACAGTTTCGAAACCCGCGTGCAGGCGCTGGCCATCCTGCAGGGTTTCAATGCCGACCTGCTCAGCCATCCCAGCGCGACCCTGACCATCCAGCGCTGGTGCGATACGCATCATCTCGCGCCGGTGGCGAAGATCGTCGCTCACCAGGTGAAGAACGCCGACAAGCCGCTGCCGGAAGGCGCGCGCGCCGAACTTGGCATCGGCCCCGATGAGCCGGTCCGGTATCGCCGCGTGCAGCTGGCGTGCGGTGAACGCGTATTGTCCGAAGCGGATAACTGGTACGTACCGTCGCGCCTGACCGCCGATATGAACCATCAGCTGGACACGAGCGAAACGCCCTTCGGCATCGTGGTCAAGCCGCTGAATTTCCGCCGTCAGACGCTCGACGCGCGCCTGCTATGGCAGCCCTTGCCCGACGACTGGGAAATGGATCCGTCGTTGCCGAAGATCCCGTCGGGACCCATGGTCGTGCCCCACGATGTCCTGCAGCATCGCGCGGTGCTGCGCGACGAAGGCAATCATCCCTTCAGCCTGGTCGTCGAGACGTATACCTCCGAGATACTCGCCTTCCCGCAGGCTCACTCGGCCAGGGCGTCGTCCAGCGCTTTATAGAAGCGTTCCGGGGCCTGGATCATCGGTGAATGACCCAGGCTTTCGAGCGGGATCAGTTTCGCGCCGGGAATCGTCCGTGCGGCCTCCTTGCCGAGTTCGGCATAGTTGCCAAGCTTTGCCGCAATATCGGCTGGCGCCCCATCCTTGCCGATAGCGGTCTTGTCGCTCTGGCCGATGATGAGCACGGTCGGCACCCGGATATTCGGGAATTCATGCACGACGGGCTGGGTAAAGATCATGTCGTAGGTCAATGCGCCAGCCCAGGCCGAGGTTTCGCGGCCATCGCCTTCGTACATGCCGGCCTGCAACAGCACCCAGCGATCGTAGTCGGGGCTCCAGCTGCCGCCGTAATAGACCTTTTGCTGGTAAGCCTTGATCGTCGCGTAACTGGTCTTCAGTTCGCCCTTGTACCAGTCGTCGACACTGCGCCACGGCGCGCCCTTGGCCTGCCAGTCTTCCAGTCCCAGCGGATCGACCAGGACCAGCTTCTCGACCGCTGCCGGGAACATCAGCGCATAGCGCGCGCTGATCATGCCGCCCATCGAATGCCCGACGATCGTGGCCTTGTCGATGCCGAGGCTGGCAAGCAGCGCATGCGTATTCGTCGCCAGCTGCTGGAGGCTGTACTGGTAATCGCGCGGCTTGGACGACTTGCAGAAGCCGACCTGGTCCGGGATCACCACGCGATAGCCACGGTCACGCAGGCGCTCGGCGGTCGCGACCCAGTACGGCGCGCAGAAATTCTTGCCGTGCAGCAGCACGGCGGTATGCCCGTTCGGTTTTTTCGGCTTGATATCCAGGTATGCCATCTGGAGCTTCTTGCCCTGGCTCTCGATCGGGAACCATTGCACCGGATAGGGGTAGTCGTAACGCTCAAGTCGTGCACCGAGGGCGGCGACCTTCGGTGCGTCGTCCGCGGACACGGTGACGGCGAAAAGCGTGGCGAGCAGGCTGGCGGCTATGAGGGTGCGACGCATGGCTACGACTCCGCGTGGGGAAACCGAAGCGTAACGCAGTCGATGTTTCGTCGTGCTTTCAGAGGTAATGTTGCGCGACGGCCAGCGCCGTACGGTAAGGCTCCGGGTCGTTGCGATTGGTCAGCAGGATCACGGTGAGATGCCGTTTCGGATAACGCACGATCACGTTGCGAAAGCCCACGCTTTCCCCCGAATGCCATAAGGTCTCGCCGGTGATGCGCCAGCCGAAGCCGTACTCGATCGTCGGATCGTCGGTCTTCGTCCAGGGTGTGAAGGCAAGTTTTCGCGAGGCATCGCTGAGCAGGCGATCGTCGTACAAGGCCGCATCCCAACGCGCGAGATCGTCGATCGACGAGTAGATGCCGCCATCGCCGAGCACGGCGCTGGTCATGCTCTGGTCGGTGCGCAGCCACCGACCGTTCTCCTCGGTGTAGCCATAGGCGCGATGGTCGACGACCGGACCACCGTTCACGAAGGCGAGTGTGTGTGTCATGCCGAGGGGCAGGAAAATGCGGGCGCGCAGGAAGGACGGGAAACGCTGCCCCGATGCCTTCTCCACGATCAGTGAGAGCAGGGCGTAACCACTGTTGCTGTAGCGATAGTTGGTGCCCGGCGCAAAGTAGCCGCGATCTTGACCTTCGAGCAGGTGCAGGACATCGACATCGCGCAACTGCACCGTTGTCTCCGGTGACATCACGTCTTCGTAGTCGATCAGGCCGCCGGTATGGGTCAGCAGGTGGCGAATCGTCACTTTGTCGGCCGCCGGGGGAAGTGACGGCAGCCAGCGACGTATCGGATCATCCAGCTGCAGTCGCCCATCCTCGGCGAGCAGCAGGATGGATGCCGCGGTGAACTGCTTGGTCACCGAGGCGAGCCGGTAGTTGGTTTCCGACGTCGCGGCGATGCCTTGCTCGAGATCGGCCATGCCATAGCCGCGGCGTACCAGCGGTATGCCATCGCGCAAGACCAGCAGCGATGCGCCGGGTACAGGGCCTGTGTAACGCTGCATCAACGCGTCGACGGCCTCGGCGCGGCGTGTGTCGCCCGACGCACAGCCGGCAAGGAGGAACAGGATGCCGATGAGGGCCAGTGCGCGCAGGCGCATGCTCATTTCACCGGCACGTCGAAAATGACGTCTGGCGACGGGGCCGGCTGCAGCGAGTAATGCCACCACTCTTCGGCATAGTTGACGAAGCCGGCGGCGGCCATCGCCTTGAGCAGGCGCTGCCGGTTCGCCTTCTGCACCGACGTCACCGCCGGCGAGTCGGTATGCGCCAGCGGGTCGAAGAAATCGAAACCGGTGCCCATGTCCAGCGGACGGCAGTCCTTACCGCCGGCAGCGCATTGCATCAGGGTCAGGTCGACGGTGGCGCCCCGGCTATGCCCGGACACTGGCGCGATGTAATCGCCGAGCAGGGCGGCCTTGTCCACGTTGGGGTAGTGGATAGCCTTGCTTTGCTGGTCGGAGGGATCGCCAGCCCAGCGAACGAAGGCTTTCACCGCCCGCGCCGGGCGGTAGCAGTCCCATAGCCGCAGGCGCATGTCCTGTTGGCGCAAGGTTTTTTCCACGCGCGCCAGTGCGAGCGCGGCGGGACGCAGCAGGTAGCAGCGCGGCGCCTCATAGCCTTCGACGGGCTCGCCGGTAAAGTTGTCTGCCGTGGCGTAGTGGATATCCTCGGCGATATCGGACACCAGGCTGCGGATGTCGACGAGGCCGGCCTCGGCGGCGGTCTTCGCCGGGGAAAGCGCCGGCTCGCCGGCCATGGCGCTCCCCGCGACCGCCAGCCACAGCGCGAGGACGAGGCGATACTTAATGACAGTCGCCGCTGCGGGTGAAGTCGAGGTCTTCGAAATCGTTGCTGAAGTCGGCATCGGGATCGACCTTGGTCAGGTGGAGGTGCGAAGCGGAGCCCTTGTCCGGTGGCACGAGGTCGACCCAGGCTTCGGTGTCGACGGCCGGATTATTCCACTGGACGAACGTGCGCTTGCCTACGCGCTGGAGCACGCCGGCCATCATCGGCGAACGCGCGGAGACCAGGCTCACGCCATCTTTCGCGGGACAGACCGACACCTCGCCGAACCATGGATCGCGCCAGATGCCTAGATAGCGTTTTGCTTCGTCCGGCGTGGCCGCCTGGCGCGCCGAGGTATCGGGCACGTGGCTGGCCATTGGCGTCGCGGCGTCGGCTTTCATGCGGTCCGCATAGTAGGCCACCGTGCGTTCCTCGCCCGGTGCGGTGAAGCGCTTCAACAGCGCTTCGGCCAGCGCGTCGCGCGCATCCTCGCTGCCGCCATTCATCATGATCACGAAACCGGACTGCTGGTTCGGCAGCAGGCTCAGCGTCGAGTACATGCCCGACAGCGTGCCGGTATGCGAAACGCTCCACTGGCCATCGACGTCGGCCAGCCGCCAGCCATAGCCATAGGCGTAAAGATGGGTGTCGTTCCATTCGCGGCGGCGCTGGCCTACCGGCATCGGCATCTGCGCCGACCACAAGGGTTCGCGCTGGGCGGGGGTCAGCCAGGCCAGCTCGGCCGGTGTCGGGGTCAGCCAGTTGCCGGCCCAGCGCAGCATGTCATCGAGGCTGCAGCGTACGCCGCCGGCGGCGGCCGAGGTGATCGCCGGCACGGTGTCGCCGTCGGCGTTGGTCACCACGTTGCGGTCGCCATCGCGGCGATGCGGCTGGGCGACATTGCCGACCTCGTCCCGGCGCCACTCGCCGATCTGGCAGCGGTCCAGCCCGACTGGTTTGAATACTTCGCGACGCAGCAGGGTTTCGTAGGGCGCGCCGCCCGCGGCTGCCGCCACTTCGCCAGCGACGACGTAGAGCAGGTTGTCGTAGGCGTAGCGCGAGCGAAAGCTGTGCTCGGGTTTGAGGTAGGCCAGTCCGGCAAGGATGTCCTTGCGGGTGAACGTATTCGGCTCGGGCCACAGCATCAGGTCGCCTGCGCCTTCGCGCATGCCGCTGTCGTGGATCAGCAGGTCGCGTACCTGGATCTCGCGGGTGACCCATGGATCGTACATGCGGAACGAGGGTAGGTATTTCGTCACCGGATCGTCCCAGCGCAGCTTGCCGGCGGCGACCAGGCGGGCGAGCAGGGCGGTCGTCATGGCCTTGCTGTTCGAAGCGATCTTGAACAGGGTGTCCTTGTCGATGGCTTGTCCGGAACCCGCGGCGCGTTCGCCGGCGGTGCGTTCGTAGACGACCTTGCCATGGTCGATCACGCCGACGGC
>DASYLE010000152.1:0-36204 GCA_036009745.1 Luteibacter sp.
GCCACCATCGGCGCGAACGCGCGCATCGGCCCCTACGCGCGCATCCGGCCCGGCTCCGCGCTCTCCGACGACGTGCACATCGGCAACTTCGTCGAGGTGAAGGCGAGCGCCTTCGGCAGCGGCAGCAAGGCCAACCATCTCGCCTACGTCGGGGATTCCTCGGTCGGCAGCGGCGTCAACATCGGCGCCGGCACCATCACCTGCAACTACGATGGCGCCAACAAGAGCCGCACGACGATCGGCGATCATGCCTTCATCGGTTCGAACAGCGCGCTCGTCGCACCGGTGAGCATTGGCGCGGGCGCGACCATCGGTGCGGGCGCGGTGATCACGCACGATGCGCCGGCCGGTGAACTCACGATAGCCCGGTCGCGGCAGGTCAGCTTTCCCCAGTGGAAAAGGCCCGAGAAAAAGCGTTGAGAACCCCTTTCAGCTGGGCGTATGGTCGTCCGGCATGTACCGCGCGATAACGCGATAAGCGTTGGAAATCCGCAGGCGTGAGGCCAACGGTGCAACCAGGTAGCGATCAGCGGCGACCAGCAGTACCAACGCTGGCATCGCCATCATGATCAGGCATGCGCGCAGCATGCGGCGGCATGGACCCGGCTTTGACGCGTGCCATGGGGCATCGGTGCGGGGCATGCGGTAGTCAAGTGCGAGCCATGCTGCCGCGGCCAGGTCGCACGGATCATGGGCCGTGGTTGAGTCCTCGACAATGGTGAATCCGAGCGCCTCGAGCCGCCGCATGAGGTTTTCGCGTGGGACGAAATGCAGGTGCTGGGGCTGCAGCCACGGCAACCAGAAGCGACCGAGCCAGCGCGAAAGCCGTGACGATGCATCGGGCACCTCGATCACCAGGTAACCGCCACGGCGAAGCAGTGTTCGGGCCGCGCGCAGTTCTTCCACCGGATCGGTGGTGTGCTCCAGGTAGTGATACATGCTGACGACGTCGTAGCTGCTTTTCATGGCCGATGCCATGGCCGGCAGGGCGGCGCGAAACGCGCAACGTATACGACCGGCCATTCGCGCGTCGTCGATGCCATCGGAACTGTCGAGACCATCGAAGCGGGTTCGTGGAAAGACCGCGCTCGCCGCTTCGCAAAAGTGGCCGTGGCCAGCGCCGACGTCGAGCCAGTCTCCAGGATCGGTGCAGAATACGCTGACGGCATGCGCACGTCGCCTATAAGCCCGCTGTTTCCTGGCGAACTGCTTCGCCATCGTTTCTCGACCGAGTCCGTCGTAGGCATCGCGGTAATAGAACGCCAGGCCGATATCGTTGAGTCGTGGATTCTGGAAGATATGTTGGCAGGCGTCGCAACGCTCGAGGGTGAAGCTTCCGGGTTTGTGCTGGAGAAGATCGACCGTACGAAGCTGGACGCTCAACGACCCGGATGTGCACCAGGGGCAATGCGACTGGCGCGGATGGAAAAATCGCGCCGTGCCTTCGCGCAATTCCAGGGCGTAAAGGCGCCGCCTCGCTTCATGCTCTTTCATTCATGGTCCCATTGCTGAACATTGCCATCTCTTCATGCCGGACTTGTGCGAGCGCCTGCATGGGGTCGGCGAGCCAGGTTCGCAGCACGCCTGCAGCGCGGGCTTCGCCACCGGCGAGTTCCGTGCCGATCGCTTGCGCGTTCTGGCGGAATGCCGGTTCGAAGAGCACGCGGTGGATGGCCTCGGTGATGTGGCTGGCCGTGGCGTGGGAGAAACGCAGCCGCAGGCCGGCAACGGCCTCGACGATCCGTTGGGCGATGACCGGCTGATCGTCGCGGATCGGCGCCACCACCAGGGGGCAACCATGGAGCAGGGACTCCGCCACGGTGTTGTGGCCGCCGTGGGACAGTACCGCGTCGACAGACGGCAACAGTGCGAGTTGATCGATGCGCCCGGCGATGGTTACGTTCGGGGCGGCGCGGCTGCCGAGCGTGCCTGCCGGATCGACAAGGGTCCAGTGGACGTCGGCCTTTGCCAGTGCGGCTTGCCATGCGGCCTCCAGGAAGCGCGCACCGGTCGGTCCACTGACCGTGCCAAGGCTGACAAGGACATGGCATCCTGCCTTTGTGCGTGGTTCCGGCAGCGGCGGAAGACGATGTCGGGTCAGGCAACCGATGGCACGCACGCGCAGCGCTTCGGGCACGGGTCCCATCAAGATGGGTGCGCTGGGCATGAGCGTACCTCGCGGTGCGAACAGCGCATCGTCGGGACAGTGCGCCACGCCCAGCACATCGGCGAGCACCCGCACCGACGCTGTCGTCCACTCATGGATGGATGTGTGCGTTTCCTGGCGGGTAGCCAGCTCGCCGGGACTGGAGGCAAGCGTCAGCCATGGCATGCCGCGCTCGTGGATACGCAAGGCGGCACCGATGGCTTGTTGATCGACCAGTGCCACGTCTGGCCTGAAAACGGCGAGCGCCTCGATGACAGCCGCGTCCATGCAGGTCGCCAGCGGCAACAGGCAGCGCATCCAGAGATGTTCGAGGGCAGCCATGCCGCGTAGCCCGGGCGGCCGTTCCGGGGCACTGAACGGGACGCAGGCGAAGAGTCGGTCCGCCACGCCCAGGCGGCGCAAAATCGCGGCCTGGCCGACCCAGGCTACCTCGTGCCCCAGGCCCCGGAGCACGGCGGCGATACCCGCAGCCGGGTTGATGTGCCCTTCCCATGGCGGGGTGACCAGCAGTACGCGGCTCATGACGCGGCGATCCGTGGTGCGCAGCGCGGCTCATGCCTTCGATAGAACGCCTCGATGCGGTGGCTGACTTCGGTAGCCGCGTCGAACAGCAACAGGTGCCCGGCGCCAGCCAGTATCTGGATGTCGACATTCGGCTTGTCGCCAAGCGTTTCGAGAGTGCGCGACTGTGCACCCACGAGGCTGCGCTCTCCATAGATGCCGAGGATCGGCAGGGTCAGTGCCTGCAACATGGCACCGTCGACGGTACGGCTGGCGCCGATGTCCCTGAAGATCGTGGTTTCGTCCAACAGTTTCATGGCGACCTGGGCGCGTCGCTGGTGTCGCGTTCGTTTGCTACCGTCGCCGAATATGTCCGGCCGATTCGGGTCGGTGTCGTCCAGCCCGCATGCCAGGCCGTCCAGCATGGCCGAGCGCCATGCCCGTGTGGGGGGCTCGCCTTCCATCAATACCAGTGAAGCGGCGCGCGACGGGAAGTGCACGGCGAAGTCCACGGCCACGCAGGCACCGAGTGAATTGCCGATCAAATGCACCGGTGTCGTTACCCCGACGGCGTCGAGCATACCGGCAATATCCGTGCTGGCCTGCTGCAAGGTGAGCGTGCGCCTGACGTACGGCGTGCGCCCATGACCACGGCGGTCGTACATGAAGCTGGTCATGCCCAGGAGGGCGAGCGGCCAGTGCAACGAAAGATAGAAGCTGGCGAAGGTATCGATCAGGGCGCCATGGACCATGACCACCAGGGGTCGCTCCGGGTCGGGGAACGCGCGTTCACCATGGACATCGGCCAGGATTACGTGGTGACGAATGCCATGGGCCTCGATGAACATGTCAACCACCGCTCGCGCGCGTCGCCGCGACGTAACGGGCAATGTCGCCGAGCGATAGCTGGGCGATCGCTTCGAAACCCAGGCGCGAGCAGTACTCGGCCAGGTTGACGCGTGCGTCGTAATGGGACCACAACTCGGCGGAAAGTTGTGCCAGATCGATGCTGTCCAGTTCGAGTGAGCCCTGCAGTTCGAGTGCGGGATCCAGCGGGATGTCGATGCCGTAGTCCGCCGTGAGCTCACGCAGCATGGTGACAACCGTTTCGAGGGCGGCCTGCTCGTCGGGCGATAGTGGGGTATCCGTTGCCATGGTGTTCCTTCCTGGGAGAGTCGCCGATTGGGCATGTTGCCCTCACGAATGCGTGGGCGAGACGGCGATGGTGGTGAGAGCGTGTGGATCGACGGCCCGGTGCGCGACCCATAGCGCAAGCATGGCTCGCAGAAGTCCGTCGTCGCCGGGGCGAGCGTGATGGGCGACAGGTACGGCGACGTGTGGCATCGATGCGAGCGTTTCGGTCACCATTTGTGTCAACGAGCCGCTGCCCAGTTCGACGAACGTGCGATAGCCCGCGTCATGCATCGCATGGACACCGCGCGCGAACGCGACCGGCTCAACGAAGTGTCGGCGTAGCAACGACCTGCACATGGAAGCGTCGGTGGGAAACGGCGAGGCGGTAACGCACGACCAGACTTCCTCGTCCGGTACCTTCGCTTCCAGGCCGAGGAAGGCCAATGTGGACTCGACGCGTGGGGCATAGTCCGGTGTGTGGAAGCCGGAGCGGAAGGGCAGTTCGCGAACGAATACACCATGGCCGGCAAGGGCTTCGCGCAAATGGGCGATCTCCTCGGATGGCCCGCAGGTGACGCATTGCGATGGTGAATTCTCGTGGGATACGACCACGCCATCCGTCTGTGCCACCGAGGCAAGGATATGCCGGACCTCCCCGACGCCGATGCCGGCGGCCAGGTAAACCATGTCCGGAAACGTCAGCGCGACGTTGTCACGGTCGAGCAACAACGCCGTATCGACAAACCCCCCGGCGACGGTCAGCGCAGCCCATTCCCCGCAACTGAGTCCAAGCAATCCGTCAGGTTTCACCCCAAGGCGGCGCATGGCGTGATCGAGCAGGATGCCGCCTTCCATCACCTGCCGTGCATTGGCGAGGACGTCGCGTGGATCGGTTGCGCGGAGCGGACGTCGCGGCCCGGGAAAGCGATCGGCCACTTCGTCGAGGCGAGGTGGTGGCCGATTGTCGACACCGGGGAACAGGAAGGCGCACTTGCCAGTCGGCGTAACGTGACCTGACGGCGCGAACCAGATGCCGCGCGGTCCGTTATGCGGCAGGCCTCGCGCGACGATGCGTGCTGCGACCTGCAGGCGTTCGGGCGAGGGATCGACGAGTGCGACGCGCAGACTCCCGGCGGGCAACTCCGTGCGCGGGCCGAAGAGGACCGACTGCAGCAAGGCGTCGATGTCTTCCGCGGCGTGCAGGGAAAATGTCGGCGCGTGCGCTGAGATGGGGGCCTCAGGCGAGTCGGCCAGCGCCTGCAGGCCATCGGCCGGGGGATCTGTGCGCCCGAAGAGGGTTGTCATGTCCGTGACTCCATGTACGTCGCTGTCCGACGTCATGGAAAATTAGCCATCCTACGGGCTCAGTCCTATAAGGCGCCGCGGCTGTCGGCTGTAGGTGCAACTTGTGCGCCAACGTAAGCGCGACGCGATCCTGACCAGGCACCTGTTCCAAATAGGCGGAGCAGGTTGCAGCGCTAGGGAGCCTCTGATCTATTCCACGTAGGCGGCATGATGTCCAGAAGGCCCGCCACCGGTGCTGCCCGGCGCCGGCAAGGGTGGCTCCCTTACCAAGCCGGGCGGCGCGCTCTCAGCAACGGCGACGCCTGCGCGGAATAGATCAGAGGCTCCTTAAGCCTTCGCGTCCGCGAACACGACGCCAGCCGTCTATTTCCAATAGCAGTTCGCGACGGCAGATGTCGCCGTGCAGGTACAGCTTTGGCACGCCCGGCAGCTGCTCATCGAGTGCCGCGCCAAGCAGGTCGAGATGCTCGCGATGGCGTACGTAGATTTTCAACGGCGAATGGGCGTCGAATCCTGATCCGATCCCGGCGCTCGCCAGCAACGCGTTGAGATTCGCGAGTGTCTCGTCCAGCTGTGCGCCCGGATTCCCTTCATGTACGGAAGCATGGCCGATCACCGCGGCGGTTCCCGAGATCGCCAGCATGTCGCCCGAGCCGAGCAGGGTGGCCCGTGAAAATGACGGCGGGGTCGGTCCGTATTGTCGTGGGTATTCCCACGCGCTGACCTGGCGTGGATTTTCTACCCGCAGGCCGGGTGCCGCGCCCGCCAGCAGATAGACCTGCATGAGGTGGCGATCGGCATGGTGGCCAATAGCGGTGGCCGCGGGGAAGCCGGTGGAAAACATGTCGCCGATGCCGTCCGCACGCCCCTGGCAGAACAGCTTGTAGCGTTCTTCGTCGCCGTCACCCGCATTGATGTCGCCCAGGTAGTTCCACAGGCGCTGTACGTGGTTCTCCGGCTGCTCGGCCAGGAACCCTGCCAGGCGTGAGTAGATATGCCGGGCGGTTTCGCGCGGGCCGTCATGGGTGTGCTCATCGGCTTCCACGGCGGCGAATAACCAGCCGTCTCCGCGCGACCAGCGCACATCGCCGTCGTGGCCATGGCGGACAGTGCCGTCGACTTCCCAGGTCTCATAAATGGCGGACGTGTTCAGTGACCGCAAGGCTACCTGCAGGCAGCGAGGGTCCTCCGGCAAATGCCCGCGCTCTTCACCGAAACCGAAGGCGGCCAGGGTGTTCTTGCCCAGTAGTGACGCCGCGCCATCCAGGGTCGCGTGATACCCGATACGCGGCGAGCGGGGTGCGTTCAGCACCGCCTCGTCACGCTGTCCGTAACCATGAGCCATGTATCGATCCGTCAAAAGTTGACCCGACATCATATATCCGCCAGCCAGGCTGGCGGCCGCGTGAAACGCGTGTCCGGGCGGGCTTGGCCGGGATACGGGAAGCCGCAGGCGATTGAAATGCCGACGGTTTTCACATGGCTGAACCGTCCGGCAGCCGCGGGCGGGGAGGCCGCTATGTTACACTCCGCGCCCCTTGCCACCGGGGGGAGGCAGGTTTTTTGGGGATTGGAAAGAGCATGGCAGAGCAAACCGCAGCAGAGCACGAACTGGCCTCCCTTATCGTGGAAAGCCTCAACCTCGAATCCACCACGCCCGACCAGATCGATCCGGATGCACCGCTGTTCGGCGGCGATCTCGGCCTGGATTCGATCGATGCGCTGGAAATCGCCCTGGCGGTATCCAAGCGCTACGGTTTCCAGTTGCGTTCGGACAATCCGGACAACCGCACGATCTTCACCAGCCTGCGGACGCTTTCCGACCATATCGAACAGCAGCGCGTCGCCTGACCGGGCGTCGCGCCGTCGAGCGCGTCCATGCCTTTTTCACCCTGCCCGTGAAACCCCTACCGTCCAACTCGCGGAAGTGGCTTTTGCCCTGCATCCTGGCCTATCCGGCACTGGCTATCGCCGGTGCCGTACTGCATCGGCCCGTGCTCTCGCTGGCGGCCATCCTCGTCCTGATGACGGTGCTCATGCTGCCCATGCTGCTTTCGCGGCAACCCCTGGCCTGGGCGATCTGGGTCGCGGGAAGCGGACTGATGGTCTTCCTCGGCGCCCGCGGCCTGCTCCCCCTGGTACTGGACCTGATCCCGGTCCTCGTCAATGCGCTGCTCGCCTGGCTGTTCGGGCATACCCTGACCGGCGGTCGCACGCCGCTGATCGCGCACTTCATCGGTGTGATCGAAGGTCCCGAGCGACTTGCCCTGCCTGGCGTCGCCCCCTATGCCCGTCATCTGACCCTGTTCTGGACGCTACTGATGGCCGGTCAGGCAGTCTTCCTGCTCGTCCTGCTCGCCTGTGCCGTGCCGGGCGGCTGGCTGGACCGGTCCGCGTTGCCCTCGCCCTGGCCCGTGCCGTCGTTCTGGGCGGAAGGCTATGCGCACCTTGGCAGCTACCTGCTTATCGCCATTGCTTTCATCGGCGAATACGGCTTTCGTCGCGTACATCTGCGTCACGTGCCGCATGCCAGTCTGCACCGCCTGGCCCTGCAACTGGCCGTGCGCTGGCCGCGGCTCTTGCGCGGCAAAGAGGCGTCGTCGTGAACGAGAGTGAACTCAAGCCCGCCTTGCGTCGGCCGATACGTATTGAAGCCGATCATCCCAGCCTGCCTGGACATTTTCCGGGACGGCCGCTGGTCGCTGGCGTTATCCTGCTCGAACATGTGGCGAACGCCTTGCGCGAATGGCGCGATCTTACGCTCGCATGTGTCGTGGAGGCGAAATTTCTTGCGATCCTCGAGCCTGGGCAGGACGCCGAACTGACGTTGACGGAGGGCGACGGGGGCCGCTTCCGTTTCGACATACGTCGCGACGACACTTTGCTGGCCCGGGGAATCATCGAGGGAACGATATGAGCGAGCATTGGCAAAGCCGGCCCGAAGGCGGCGGACGTTTCGCGCTGTGGCTGATCCGCAGCATCGCGCTATATGGCGGACGGGGTCTGGCAAGGGTCTTCCTGTATCCGATCACCCTGTATTTTTATCTGCGCCGCAAGCCCGAGCGGCTGGCTTCGAAGGATTATCTGGAGCGTGTTTTCCAGCGTCCGGCGACTCCGCTGGAAGTGATGCGGCATATCCATTGTTTCGCCTCGACCATCCTCGACCGGATCTTCCTGCTCGCCCATGGCGAGAAGGCGTTCGAGATCGAAACCGAGGGCCTGGAGCTGCTCGACGAGCGAATCGCGCTCGGCCGCGGCGTCCTCCTGCTCGGTTCGCACCAGGGAAGCTTCGAAGCCTTGCGTGCGATCGGTTCACGGCGCCCGGACGTGCCCTTGCGCGTCGTGCTGGACAAGCAGAAAACCCCGGCGATGACCGAGCTGCTCGAGGCGCTCGCACCCGAGGTCGGCGCCTGCGTCATCGACGCCTCCAAGGATGGCACTTCGATCACCCTGGCCATGGCCGAGGCCACCCAGCGCGGGGCCATGGTCGCCCTGCTGGCCGACCGCGGGCGTGGCCATGAACGTTTGCGCCGCGTGCCTTTCCTTGGAGCCCCGGCGCCCTTTCCGGTCGGCCCCTGGCTGGTCGCCGCGGCGCTACAGGTCCCGGTGGTGCTGTGTTTCGGCCTGTACCTGGGCGGCAACCGCTACAGGCTGGTGTTCGAGCCATTGTTCGAACGCGTCGAGATCCCGCGCCAGCAGCGCGGTGAAGTGCTGGACCAGATGATTTCCAAGTACGCTCAGCGCCTGGAGCACTACATCCACGTCGCCCCTTACAACTGGTTCAATTTCTATGATTTCTGGCACGACACTGGCGCTGATGCTGGCCTTGACGCCGCTCCCCTCGGGAACCGCGTCGGCGCCTGATGCCGCGACCCTGGTCGCCTC
The DNA here is from genome assembly GCA_036009745.1 of Luteibacter sp. Taxonomy (GTDB): domain Bacteria; phylum Pseudomonadota; class Gammaproteobacteria; order Xanthomonadales; family Rhodanobacteraceae; genus Luteibacter. Next base: position 8,993 of record DASYLE010000152.1, read on the forward strand.
GCTGAACCGGCCGGCGCCCGCGCGCACAGCGTTCGCCGAGGCGCGCTTCATGCGTGTGCTGGACAAGCCGCTGGTTGTCTCCGGCGAACTGGCCTGGCTTGGCGGCGACAAGCTTGAACGTCGCGTCGACAAACCGCAGCGCGAGACGGCGACGATCGCCGATGGCCAGGTCACCCAACAGCGCGAAGGAAAGAAACCGCGCAGCTTCTCGCTGCAACGGGCGCCGCAGCTGAAAGTGCTGCTGGACAGTTTCGTCGCCCTGCTGGGCGGCGACGCCTCGCGACTTTCCGAATCGTTCGATGTCCAGCTGACCCAACCGGCGAACCACTGGACGCTGACGCTTACGCCGAAGGACACGCGTATCGCGAAGCAGATCGCCCGCATCGCCATCGACGGCGCCGGCAACGAGCCGCGTTGCATGCGCATGGAAGAATCCGACGGCGACGTCGCTGTCGACCTGCTCGGCGAGCTGGCCACGAAGATGCCCGCGGAGCCCACCCGCGAGGCGCTCGCGGCGCTTTGCGCGGGCACGCCGTAACGCATGCGGACCGGCACAAGGATCGCCCTGCTGGTCGGCTGGTTGCTGGCGCTTGCCGGCCTCGGCCTGCTTGTGGCCCACAACCTCAAGGTCAGCACCGACCTGCGCAGCTTCATGCCGGCGCCCAGCACGCCCGACCAGAAACTCCTGATGGAGCAGGTCGGCGAAGGCCCTGGCTCACGCCTGTTGCTCGTGGCGATCGCCGGCAAGCCCGACGAACAGCTGGGCGCGCTCAGTCGCGGCCTCGCCAACGGCTTGCGCAAGGACGGCGCGTTCACCCAGGTGGTCAACGGCGACTTCGACCTCGGCGTACTCGACGACAAGCTGCTGCCCTATCGCTATCTGCTCTCGCCAACGCTGGACAGTGAATCGCTGGACAAGGATTTCCTGGCCGACCAGCTCGATCAGCGACTCGACGACCTGGGTTCGCCGGCGGCGAGCCTGCTGAAAGGCCTGTTGCCGCGCGACCCGACCCTGGAAGTACTCAAGCTGGCCGAACGCTGGACACCGGCGAAGTCGCCGGAAGTGCGCGACGGCGTCTGGTTCTCGACGCAGGACGAAGCGCTGCTGCTGGTACAGACGAAGGCGGCCGGTTTCGACCCGGGTGCGCAGGGTCAGGCGATCGACCGTATCCGCGCCGTATTCAACGCGCTGCCGGACAGTCATGGCGCCGATCTCACATTGAGCGGCCCGGGCTATTTCAGCGTGGTGGTGAATGCACAGACGCGTGGCGAGGCCGACCTGATCGGCAAGGTATCCACGGCAGGCTTCATCCTGTTGCTGCTGCTCGCTTACCGAAATGTGCCCAGCCTGGTCTTCGCGGCCCTGCCGGTGGCGACTGGCGCACTGGCCGGCATCGCGGTGATGACGCTGGCCTTCAGTGAAGTGCATGGCATCACCCTGGCCTTCGGTTTCACCCTGCTCGGCGTCGCGCAGGAGTATCCGATTCGCCTGCTGAGTCATCGTCGCGCGGGTGAAACCGCGCTGGAAAGCGTGCGTGGTTTATGGCCGTTGCTGCTGACGGCGATCGCTTCGGCCTGCATCGCCTACCTCGCGTTCTACGCATCGGGCGTGGGTGGCCTCAAGCAACTGGCGGTGTTCACCATCACCGGCCTGCTCGCCGCGGGCTTTACCACGCGCTACCTGTTGCCATACCTGCTGCCGGCACGCGTGCGCGATGTCGCCGATACACCGGGTCTGGGTGCCTTCCGGCGCTGGCTGGACGCCTTGCCACGCCCGCGCTGGCTGCCGATTCCGGTGGCCCTTGCCGCCGTATTGATGCTGTGGTTCGCCCCGGGTCCCTTCTGGCAGAACAACCTGGCGGCGCTGACCCCGCTACCACAGGACCTGCTGATGAAGGACGCGCGCCTGCGCGAGGCACTGGGCGCGCCGGATGTGCGCTACCTGCTGGTACTGCAGGCGCACAGCGCCGATGGCGTACTGGCCTTGTCCGAGAAAATCGAGCCCACGATCCAGGGCCTGATCGGCAAGCGTGCGCTGGACACGGTCGAACTGCCGTCGACCTATCTGCCCAGCCTCGCCGTGCAACGCTCGCGGCAGGCGAAACTGCCGGATCGCGGCACGCTCGACGCGGCCCTGTCCGCCGCGCTGGAGGGCAAGCCCTTTCGCAAGGACTTGTTCGCGCCCTTTGTCGACGATGTCGAAACCGCGCGAACCGCGCCGTTATTGACGCCCGGGGCTTTCGCCGCATCGCCCCTGGGCCAGCGACTCGCCGCCATGTTGATGCAGCGCGGCGACCACTGGGTCGGCCTGGCGACGCTGGGCGGCGTGCACGATGCCGCCGCGCTCGACGTACTGGCGCGCGAGACCGGCGGACAGGCACGCCTGCTCGATCTGAAGGAGGCCTCCGAATCGCTGGTCGCCGAATACCGGACGCGGATCCTGCACGCCTTGCTCGCCGCCACCGTGCTGCTCGTACTCACGATCACCTTCGCGCTGCGCAGCGCGCGCCGCGCCTGGCACGTGCTGGCGCCGATGACCCTGGCGACCTTCATGGTGCTGGCGGTCGAGCGCGTCGCCGGCATCCCGCTTTCATTGTTCCATCTGGTGGCGCTGATCCTCGCCGCCGGGCTCGGCCTGCATTACGCACTGTTCTTCGAGCGCGATACCGGCGATCCCGCCGAACAGCGGCGTACCCTGCATGCGACCGTGGTCTGTGTGATCTCCGCGCTGCTGGTCTTCGGCATGCTCGGCTGGTCGTCGATTCCCGTGTTGCGTGCGATCGGGCTCACCGTCAGTCTCGGAGTCGCCTTCCATTTCTGCCTTTCCATCCTGATGGCTCCCCATGACGCTTCCAAAAAGTGACTGGTCGCATATGATTCCGCATGCTGGCGGCATGTGCCTGCTGGACGCGGTCGAATGGTGGGACGATTCGGCGATCCATGCGGTCAGCGAGGGCCACCTGAGCGTGGACAATCCGTTGCGGGGCGAGCACGGCCTGCATGCCGTGCACCTGGCCGAATACGGTGCGCAGGCGATGGCCGTGCATGGCGCGCTACGTGCTCGCGCGGCAGGTAACGAGGCTGTCCGCCCGGGCATGCTGGTGAGCCTGCGCGACGTCAAGCTCGCGGTGGAGCGGGTGGATACCCTGGAGGGAGCGCTCCACGTCTTCGCCGAATGCCTGCTCGCGAACGAAGGCGGTGCACAATACCGTTTCCGCGTCGAACACCTTGGCCGTGAACTCGCTTCCGGGCGCGCTGCCGTCATCCATCCACGGGGTTGATCCCATGAACGAAGGCAAGCTTGCGCGTCGCGCACTGGTTACCGGCGGCAGCGGCGATATCGGTTCGGCGATCTGCCGCGCGCTGGCGATGGGTGGCTATCACGTCATCGTGCATGCCAACGGTGGTATCGATCGCGCGCAGGCTGTCGTTGCGCGGATCGGTGAAGCGGGTGGCAGCGCCGAAGCCGTGTCCTTCAACCTGGTCGATGGCGATGAGACGCGACATGTGCTCGACGCCTTGCTCGAGCATGGCCCCATTCACGCCGTGATCAACAACGCCGGCATCCATGACGATGCGCCGATGGCGGGTATGAGTGAGTTGCAGTGGCATCGGGTCATCGATGTTTCGCTGCACGGGTTTTTCCACGTAACCCAGCCCCTGCTGCTGCCGATGTCGCGCGCGCGCTTCGGCCGAATTGTCTGCGTGTCCTCGGTGGCGGCCGTGCTCGGCAATCGCGGACAGACGAACTATGCCGCGGCCAAATCCGCCTTGCACGGTGCAACGAAATCGCTGGCGCGCGAAATGGGCTCGCGCGGCATTACCGCGAACGTGGTCGCGCCGGGCGTGATCGAGGGAAGCATGGCTAGCGAAGGTTTCCCGGCGGAACGGATTCGCGAGATCGTGCCGGCCGGGCGCGCGGGAAAACCGGAAGAAGTGGCCGCGCTCGTTGCCTTCCTTTGCTCCGATGCTGCCAGCTATATCAATGGCCAGGTCATCGGCGTGAATGGTGGAATGGGCTAGGATGTCATGGCCACTGGATTCCCGCCCGCACCCACTGCTTTCCGGGGAACTCCGGGGTCACTTGCGCAGCTCAACGGGGCCCCGGGATCACAAGCCGGCTGATCGCCGTGTATCTATGGTGTCTAGATTGAAAGGTCCGGCCTCAAAGGCCGTGACTTCCCGATCGCCGTCTTGCCCTTGATTGAAATACGCCGCCAGGCCGTCGCTGTGTCGCTCGTTACCTCAGGCGACCCGTTCGAACAGCTCCGGCCGCATCGTCGCGGGCAACAGGTCAGCGCCGTCGGCCAATAGCTCCGGGTCATCCGCCGCGGCGCGTTCGACGATCATGGCCGCCAGCCCCTCCAGCAAGGCGACATTCGCCCGCATCCGCGCTGCCAGCGCCGCGTTGTCCAGCACGTCATGCAGGGTCGCGTTCATATCGGCGAACCAGCCCAGTTCCCGCTGGTCGAGCATGGCCTCGGGATTGCGCCCACGCGAGAACCCATGCCAGCGAAGGAAGAAGGCCTGCATGCGTTCGTTCAGGCGTTGCGCGGTTTCCAGCTCCGGCGCCAGGTGCGCGATCAGTGCCGTATCGCCCAGCCGGTTCTGGAAGAACAGCTGGCAGAGCACGCCCCAGTAGTAAGCGTAATCCCAGATCACCTTGATCGGCAGCACTTCGGCGTCGCCGAACAGCGGGTACTGGTGGCGGTAGAGCTTCAGCGTGTTCTCGTAGAAGGAGAAGAACAGCCGTTCGTACATGCGCGCATACGGCGCCAGTGGCTGTTCCCGGCGATCGAGGTCGACGAGCATGCAGATATAGGTATTGGCGATCGCGATGAAGTCGCTACCGGGTGAATAGAACGGGTCGAGGAATGCACCGGCTTCGCCAGTCAGGGCCCAGCGGTCGGCGGAGAACATCCGCGAACAGCTGTACGAGAAATTCTTGAAAAAAGCGAAATCGAGCAGCTTGTCGCGACGCTTCGCCACTTCACGCGCCACCACCGGCTGATGTTCTTCCATCCAGGCCAGTGCCTTGTCGAAGTCGCGCATGCTCTCGATCGGATGCATCGCCGCATCGGCGACGATGCCGACCGAATGCGCGCCCGAGCCCAGGGGAATCAGCCAGAGCCAGTAACCGGGGCCACACAGGTGATTGGTCGAGCGCCAGCGTTCCGGCGGATCGCAACGGCTTTGCCATTGCGTGTCGTCGCACCAGCCGTCGATTTCCAGACGGTCGTCGATGCGGAACCACACCGCATTGGCATGGTGGCCATTGTCGCGGGTGAGCTCGTAGCGACGACGGATCAGGCCGGCGCGGCCGGACGCGTCGAGCAGCCAGCGGCAGGCCAGGGTATGTTCGGCGCCGGCGGTATCGATATAGCGCACGCTGTGCGCCTCGTCGCCCTTGCCGATCTCGAAGCCGCGGACCACCGACTCGTCGCGAAAATCGATGCCACGGCGCAAGGCTTCTTCGCCGAGGAAGTTCTCGAAGATGCCGCGGTCAATCTGGAAGCTTGGCGTCGGCAGCACCTTGCTCACGCCCAGTTCGGTGACCTTGCCGAGGTCCTCGCGGCCTTCGGAAAAGAAGAAGCGGAAGCCGAACTTGCGGATATGGGCCTGTTCGAGGTGCGCGCGCAAGCCGAGGGTTTCACCGAAATAATGCGCGGCGATTTCGACGGTGGATTCGCCGACCTTGTGCGCGGCCACGGGCAATGGGTGCGGCCGCCGTTCCAGCACCACGATGTTCATGTCGGGGAACTGGCCGCGAAGCTGCATGGCCAGGGTCAGGCCGGCGAGACCGCCGCCGAGGATTACCGCATCGTGCGTACCGCTTGCCATGCCGCCGCTCCGCCTGCCTTGGGGAAGCCCGATTGTGCACGTTCGCAAGAACTTGCGCACCCGTGCCGCGACGACCGGACTTCCACGGACGGTACGCGAACGACCGATCCGCGATGTGAAAGCGGTCAGCGGGGACGCAGCTTCGCTGGCACCGTTCCGGCACGGCTGTGCCGGGTGAAATACAGCAGCATCGGCGTCGTCATCACCGTGGTGACGATCGCCATCACCAGCAGCATGGTGAACATTTCCCTGCCGATCACCCCGGCATCCAGGCCGACCTTGATCACGATCAGTTCCATCAGGCCGCGCGCATTCATCAGCGAACCGACGGCCAGGCTGTCCTGCCAGTTCCTGCCCGCCAGCCGGGCGCCGGCCGTGCCGCCGAGGATCTTGCCGGCCACCGCCACCAGCAGGACCAGGGCCATGGCGCCACCGGCGCTGCCGCTGAAGGCATCCGCGCTGGTATTGAGGCCGGCCAGGGCGAAGAACACCGGCAGCAGCACGATCACCGCGATATGCTCGAGGCGTTCGATCAGGGTTTCCAGCAGGCGGTCGTCGCGCGGCAAACAGGCGCCGAACAGGAAGGCGCCGAAGATCGCATGCAACTGCAACCACTCGGTAAATGCGGCGCAGCCCAGGGCGCCGATCACCAGCACGGTCAGCATCGCGCCGCCGGGGCGGCCGTCCGGCGCATGGCGGGCAAGCATCCTGGCCAGCAACGGTCGCAGTACGCCGAAACACAGCGCGGTGATGGCCAGCATGCCTACCAGGGTTTTCCAGAACGGTATCCAGTCGCCGCGTACCGAAATCAGGGCGATGACCAGGGCCAGTGCGACCCAGGCCAGCGCGTCGGCGATCGCGGCGGCAGCCAGCGCGAGACGGCCCGGTTCGCTCTGGGTCAGCTGGCGGTCCTTGAGGATGCGCGCCATTACCGGCAACGCGGTGATCGCGACGGCCACGGCCAGGAACAGGGCGAACGGCCAGAAACCCACGCCCTCGGGCGCGAACCGCGGGTAAAGCGCCGGCGCGATGGCGAAGCCGAGCGCCATCGGCAGCAAGACGGACAAGGACGCCACCCAGCCGGCCGCGGCCAGTTGCTTGCGCGCACCGCCAGGCATGCGCAGTTCGGCGCCGATCACGAACATGAAGAGGACCAGGCCGAGCTGGCTCAGCGCGCCCAGTGCCGGCAGGCTGGCCTTGGCGAACAGCCAGCCCTGGGCTTCGGGGGCGAGGGCACCGAACACCACCGGTCCCAGGACGATGCCGGCGATCATTTCGCCGACCACCGGCGGCTGGCCGAACCAGCGCAACAGCCAGCCGAACAGCCGCGAGGCCAGCAGGATCACCAGCAACTGCAGCATCAGCATCGCGGCGCCCATGGCGTGTCCTTCAGTGGGAAACGGGTGGATCGACGATGGTGGGGGGCTTCGCGTGCGCGCGGCGATACGCGGCGCGGATATTGCCGTAATGGAAGACCCGGCCGATGGTGTAGGTGGTGATGCGCACCACATCGCGCACCGGGCTGAAGTGGCTTACACGGAACTCGCCGTGGTAGCGCGAGGCGATCGGCACCGAGGCGATGCCGACGCCGCGCTCGCGCGAGGCGACGATCAGTATCGCGGCTTCGAAGACGAAATTCTCCGCGGCGATGTCGACCAGCTCCAGCGCGGCACGCGGGTACAGGCGTTGCCCACTCTGGGTATCGGCGACCGGCTGGGCGCACGCCCAGGAGATCCCCCAGTCGGCCACCGCATTGGCACGCCGACGGCCCTTTGGTTGCTGGGCGCGGTCGCGCAGGCGCGCGCCGATGACGATGTGGCCGGGAAGGCTCTCGGCGGCGGCCAGCAGGCGGGGGATATCGGCAGCGAGGTGTTGGCCGTCGCCATCCATGGTCACCACCGTGTCGTAACCCAGGCGGACGGCCTCGCGAAACCCCGTGCGCAGGGCTTCGCCCTTGCCGCGGCGGCTGTCGTGGCGCAACAGGGTGACCGGCATGCCGGCGAGGATATCGGGGGTGGCGTCGTCCGAGCCGTCGTCGACGACGATGACCGGAAGATCGAGCGCCAGCGCCGAGGTCACCACGTCGCGGATCGCCTTTTCCTCGTTCAGGCATGGAATCAGCACGCAATGACGCGCATAGGTGTCACTCAAGCCAGCATCTCCCCACCAATCTCCAGGACGAGCCCGCCCGCGGCGGGCAGTTCGCATCGTGGCGCCCTGCCCAGGGCCAGAGCCTCGACCAGGGCAATGCCGGCGGCCGAGGGGTTGGCGATCATCCACGTGCGCAACTCGGCGTTGTCCGGTGCCGTGGCTGGCATGGTAGCGGCGCGCACCGCGATATCGTAGCGGGCGATGGAACGCGCGGTCGGCCGTGGCGAAAGCACGAAGGCCGTGGCGAAGGCCATGGTGGCCGCGGTCATCTCGGTCAGCGGGCCGCTGCCGGCAGTATCGTAGACCGCGAGCAGCACCGGTTTGTCCTCGCCATGGGCGAGCGTGGCCGCCTCCAGCAGGCTGGCGCCGAAGGTATGTTGCCGTCCGGCGGACACCGCGCTGGAGCCGGCGTGGCAGCCGGTGGCGATGGTCCAGTAGCCGGCCGGTGCGTTGTGCACGGAATTGTGGAAGCGGATTGGCGACAGTTCGGCGGGCGCGTCCGCCAGCGTCGCGCACATGTAGTCGGTGATCGACTGGTCGCCGTGCGCCGAGGCGAATACGCAGGGCAGGTCGGCCGCGGCAAGGCCGCTGGCGGCGACCGCCTGGCCGGCCGCGGCAACGGCGAGCAGTACGCTCTCGGGCGCGCGCCGCCGCTCGTTCGGCGGCAAGGTATCCGCCTGCGGACGGGCAAGCTCGGATTTCGCCTGCTCGCCGCGCAACCATGCACGAAACGCGGCCCAGTCCGGCAACCCGGGTGCCCACAAGCCGACGCCATCGACCCATACACTGAGATCGCCCTTCATGAGCGCGCCTCGGCATGGGCGAAGGCGAGGCAGGCATTGTTGCCGCCGAAGCCGAAGGAGTTGCTGAGTGCGATGTCGATGCGCCTGGATTCGCCGGCCCATGCCATCTGCGGTCCGCAGGCAGGATCGTGGACCTGGGCACCGATATTGCCGGGAACGAAATCCTCGCGCATCGACAGCAGGGCGATCACCGCCTCGACGATGCCGGCGGCACCGAGGGTATGGCCGGTAAACCCCTTGGTCGAACTGGCCCGCGTCGTCGATGGAAAACTGCGGGTGACCAGGGCCGCTTCGACTTCGTCGTTCTTGAAACTCGCCGTGCCGTGCAGGTTGATGTAATCGACGCGCCCGGCTTCCATGCCGGCGCGTGCCAGCGCATCGTGCAGGGCGATCCCGGCACCGAGGCCCTCGGGATGCGGCGTCGACATATGGTGCGCGTCGCTGGCCTCGCCATAGCCGATCAATCGCGGCGCATCGGGAGCGATATCGATGCGTTCGAGCAGGGCGAAGCCCGCCGCTTCGCCGATCGAAATGCCACGACGTCCGGCGTCGAACGGGCGGCAGGGTTCGGGCGACACCAGTTCCAGTGCATTGAAGCCGTACAGCACGCTGTCGCACAGCGTATCCACGCCACCGACCACGGCCGCGTCGATGATCCCGGCCTGCAGCAGCCGCTCGGCGGTGGCGAACACCTTGGCGCTGGACGAGCAGGCGGTGGATACGGTGATCGCCGGACCCTGCAGGCCGAACGCATCGGCGACGAAACCCGTCAGCGAATGGGGATTGTGGATCGGTGGGCGACGCAGGTCGGCCGGAAAACGGTGATCGCCATCGAGCCGGCGGTAAGCCTCTTCGGTGGAACCGATGCTTGCGGTCGAGGTGCCCAGCAGTACGGCGACGCGGGCGGCGCCGTACCGGTCGCGCGCCGCGCGCACGGCGTCGGCAAAACCATCCTGGCCAAGGCCCAGCCAGGCCAGCCGGTTGTTGCGGCATTCCCAGTCGGCGAATTCAGCGGGTAGCGGGGCGTCCTCGACACCGGCGACACGGCCGATCCAGCATGGCAGTGGGGATGGACCGAAATCGTTCGGGGTCAGGCCGCTGCGCCCGGCCGCGAGCGCCTCGACATGGGCGTCGAGGCCGCGACCGAGCGCGGATGTGGCGGTAAAAGCGGAAATGGCGAGAGGTTGCATGGGTCCAGGCATCCGGTCAGCGTAATGGGCCCGCGATTTCTTGCCTAGGGAGCCTCTGGTCTATTCCGCGCAGGCGTGGAATAGACCAGAGGCTCCCTAGCCGCGCCACACCCAAGCTTGGAATGGGTCCCCGTGTTCGGGACGTGATCCTTGCGCTGTCACCGGCTGCGCCTACACTTGCCGGACTTTCCCTCGCACGCTGCTCCGTGACCACTCTGCTCACTCCTTTTCGTCGTGGCATCTGGCGTTACCTCAGCGACGGCGACATCCTCCAGGCGGGCCTGGTTACCCTCGTTGCCGTGGTCGGCAGCGTCGGCCTGGTCTGGGTCGGGTATTTCGTGCACGTCTGGCGGGTCGCCTCGCGCAGCCCGCTGGCACCGTCGCGGCCGATGACGGTGCTGGTCTTCGGCCGCCGCCTGGTCGGCGATGCACCGGAAGCCGATTATCGCCAGCGGCTACGCCGTAGCCTGGCGATCGCGCGTGATGGCGACGCCGAGCGGGTGCTCCTGCTCGGCGGCCGCAGTGGCGGTCGGATCAGCGAAGCGGCCGCCGGCCAGGCCTGGCTCGAAAGCGAGGGCTGGCCCGCCGGCGTGCCGGTGCAACTGGAGCAGGCCTCGATCGATTCACTGGAAAACCTCCGCCACGCGCGCAGCCTCCTGCTCGAACATGGCGACGCGATGGCGCGTCTGCCTGCCGTGGCCCTGGTCACCAGTCGCTACCATCTCGCGCGCTGCCTGTTGCTGGCGCGACGGCTGGGTTTCGATGGCCAGCCGGTGGCCGCCGAGGCGGAATTGCCACGGCATCGACGCTATGTGCTGCGGATGGCGATGGAGGCCGGGTATCTGATGTGGACCGACCTCGGCGTGCGCTGGGCCCACCTGACCGGCAACCGGCGGATGGCGGCCCGGATTTCCTGAGCGCCGACGAAGCATCCAGCGGCTTCGCCGCGACGCCCTGCCGCACGGCATGGCTTGCTAAGCTCTGCGCACCGTCCGCACGAAAGCCGCGCCATGTCCGAGCAAGCCGATACCGTCGAAACCTTCCTGCGCGGTCTGCAGGACCGCATCTGTGCCGCCATCGAGGCGGTCGACGGCGAGGCGCGATTCACCGAGGACGCCTGGCAGCGTCCGGCCGGCGGTGGTGGGCGTACCCGCGTGTTGCGCGATGGTGCGATCTTCGAGCAGGCCGGGGTGAATTTCTCCCGCGTGCAGGGCTCGCCCCTGCCACCCAGCGCCACCGCACACCGTCCCGACCTGGTCGGCGGCAGTTTCATCGCCACCGGTGTGTCGCTGGTGCTGCATCCGCGCAATCCGCATATCCCCACCACGCATGCAAACGTACGGTACTTCGAGGCGCACAAGGAAGGCGTGCCCTCGGTCTGGTGGTTCGGCGGCGGCTTCGACCTCACGCCGTTCTATCCGCATGACGAGGACGTGCGCCACTGGCACGCTGTCGCCCGCGACCTGTGCGAGCCGTATGGCGAGGATGTCTACGACCGTTACAAGCGCTGGTGCGACGAGTATTTCTATCTCAAGCACCGGAACGAAACGCGCGGCGTTGGTGGCCTGTTCTACGACGACCTCAACGAAGGCGGTTTCGAGCGCTGCTTTGATTTCACCAGGGACGTCGGGCAGGGTTTTCTCGATGCCTACCTGCCGATCGTCGAGCGACGCAAGGACATGGCCTGGGGCGAACGCGAACGCGAGTTCCAGCTCTATCGTCGCGGCCGCTATGTCGAGTTCAACCTGGTCTACGATCGCGGCACCTTGTTCGGCCTGCAATCGGGCGGGCGCACCGAATCGATCCTGATGAGCCTGCCACCGCGCGTGCGCTTCGAGTATGCGTACGAACCGGAGCCCGGCAGTGCCGAGGCGCGACTCGCCGAGTATCTGCATCCGCGTGACTGGGTCTAAAAAAAATCCCGCCAACCGGCGGGATTTTTTTTACGGACGTACGCGCGTCATATGCGCGGTCCGCGACGCAGGCCGCCGAACAGTAGCGACAGGATAAACAGGATGATGAACACCACGAACAGGATCTTGGCGATGCTGGCCGCGCCGACGGCAATGCCGGTGAAGCCGAACAGGGCCGCGACCAGCGCGACGACGAGAAAGACAATGGCCCAATAAAGCATGATGGTGACTCCTGGCTGGGTCGGGTTCGCGGGGCATGCGACGTGACGTGCGGAAAGTGTCTGGCCTCCCGGCGCGCCACGACGCATGCGCCGCGGCCCCGATAAGAAAGACTCAGTGACGCGTATCGAGGTCGCGGCGGAAATCGCGGACCTGCCTGTCTGCCTCGTCCTTGGCCACGCCATAGCGCTCCTGGACCTTGCCGGCGAGGTATTCGCTATTGCCTTCGGCGGCCGTCAGGTCGTCGTCGGTCAGATTGCCCCACTTGGCTTTCATCTTGCCGGCGAGCTGCTTCCACTGGCCCTTGATGGTGTCTTCGTTCATGGCGTTGACCTCGCTACCGTGTTGACCCTGCCGCGATGGCGGCAGTTGCAGCGCATTGAAGCAGCGTGGGGTTCAACGGACCGTGCTCACGCGGTGAGATGGCGACTCACCGCTTCTTGTCGGGTTGTGCACACGCGTGGAGGGAGCGATTCTGGGGTGAGGGGAGCCAGGGTGCCGCTCCGGCTGGCTCGTCCTCATTCGCCCTGCGGGCACCTTCTCCCTCCGGGAGAAGGGGAAAATGAAAAAGGCCGGGCAATGCCCGGCCTTTTTCATCGATATCGAAAAAACGCTTAGCGCTTCTTGACCTCGAACGACTCGTCGCCGACCGACTGGCCGTTCAGCGAAATGACCACCTTGTACTTGCCTTCCGGCCACTCGTTCGGATTCTGGATCTTGAAGGTGGTCACGGCCGGGCCGTCGGTGGCGATCGACTGGCTGATATCGCTGACCGTGCTGACGGTATCGCCGTCCTGGTAGGTCCACTTCGCATTCAGCGTGGCACCGGCACTGGTGCCGTCGGTGGCGACGCTGGCGTAGATGGTCTTCTCGTTCGGGGCAAAGGCGGTCTTGGCCTTGCTGACCTTCTTGTCGGCACCGACAGAGCTACCCAGGGCGACCGAGCTGACCTTCAGCGTATCGGCGGCTGGGGCCGGCGCGGGTGCTGCCGGTGCGGCGGTGGGTGCTGCGGCCGGGGCCATGGCGCTGGTGCCGGCCGGGGCCGGGGCGGCGGCCGGAGCCGGCGCGGTGCTGGCCGGGGCGGCGGCGGTGGTCGAACCGGCCGGCGCGGTGGCGGCCTGGTCGTCCTTCTTGCCGCAAGCGCTGAGCATCAGCAGACCGGCGAAGGTGGCCGTGTAAAGGAAGGAGGAGCGTACGGATAGCTTCATGGCGTGATTCCGGAATGCGATACAGGACAGAAAAAAACGGGACGGCGCGTAAAACGATCCCGGCGGCAGACTACAGACAACACAACTAAAGGCATAGAGCTATGAAGATGGGATGAATCACTGCCGCGCGCCACGCGGATTGGGCGGGCTGGCGGCCCGATCCGTGCTTCGGAAAGGATTGATGTCCAGGCCGCCGCGGCGTGTGTAACGCGCATACACGCTCAGCGCTGCCGGGGCGCAGCGCTCACGGATGTCCATGAAGATCCGTTCGACGCATTGTTCATGGAAATCGCTGTGGGTGCGGAAGGAAACCAGGTAACGGAGCAGGCCGGCACGGTCGATCGGCGCACCGCGGTAGGCGATCTGCACGCTGCCCCAGTCCGGCTGGCCGGTCACCGGACAGTTGGAGCGCAGCAGGTGCGAGACCAGGATTTCCTCGGTCGTGCCGTCGCCCGTCGACAGATAAGCCGCCTTCGGCGGGCCGTAATCGTCGATGGCCAGGTCCAGCTGGTCGACCAGGAAACCGTCGGGTTCGGCGATGGGTGCGCCGGCGAGGGCTTCGGGCGAGAGCAGGCGGACGTCCACGCTGGCACCCGCGGCCGCGGAAAGATCGCGGGCAAGGACCTCGGCCAGGGCCGCCTCATCGACGATGCGCTCCTGCGCGAAGCCGTTCAGGTACAGCTTGAAGGACTTGGATTCGACGATATTCGGCGAGCTGGCGGGGACGCGGAATTCGGCGACCGCCACGCGGGGCTTGCCGCGCGTATCCAGCCAGGACAGCTCGTACGCGTTCCAGAGGTCCACGCCATGGAAGGGCGGGGCATCGTCATGGATGCCGAGTTCCGCACGCTTGTCGGCGCGCGGAATCGGAAACAGCAGGCTGGCGTCGTAGCGGTCGGCGTAGACGGTGGCCTGGCCCAGGGGCGAGTGTTCGGCGGACGGCATGGCGGGTTCAATGGCGAAGCGAGTTGGCCATTGTACCCGCCCACCGTATCGGACGGCCTCAGGCGTTGACGGAGGACATCATCACGTCGGCATAGCGATTGCCGGCGGCCGCATTCGCCGGGAAGATCTTCGCCAGGGCTTCGAGGTCGGCCGGCTCCAGCCGGACGTCGAGGGCAGCGATGTTTTCCTCGAGGTACGCGCGACGTTTCGTACCCGGGATCGGCACGATATCGTCGCCCTGGGCAAGCACCCAGGCGAGGGCCAGCTGGCCGGGCGTGCAACCCTTGTCCTTGGCCAGGGCCTGCACCTGGGCGACCAGATCGAGGTTGCGGGTGAAGTTCTCGCCCTGGAAACGCGGGTTGCCGCGGCGGTAATCGTCGGCGTCGAAGTCGTCCGGCGTCTTGATCGCGCCGGTCAGGAAGCCACGACCAAGCGGGCTGTAGGCGACCAGGGTGATGCCCAGGCGGCGGCAGGTCTCGAGCATGCCATTCTCTTCCGGGTCGCGCGTCCACAGCGAGTATTCGCTCTGCAACGCCGCGATCGGATGCACCTTGTGAGCGCGCTCGATAGTCGCCGCCGAGGCCTCGGACAGGCCGAGGTGACGCACCTTGCCTTCGGCGACCAGCTCGGCCATCGCGCCGACGGTGTCTTCGATCGGCACGGTCTTGTCGACGCGGTGCTGGTAATAGAGGTCGATATAGTCGGTACCCAGGCGCTGCAGGCTGCCTTCGACCGACTTGCGGACATACTCGGGCCGGCCATTGAAGCCGCGCGCGGTGGGGTCCGCCGGGTCGCGCACGATGCCGAACTTGGTGGCGATGAAGACCTTGTCGCGGCGACCGGCGATGGCCTTGCCGACCAGCACCTCATTGGTGTGCGGGCCGTAAGCGTCGGAGGTGTCGAGCATGGTCACGCCGAGTTCCAGCGCGCGATGGATGACGGCCAGTGACTCGGTGTCGTCGTGGCTGCCGTAGAAGTCGCTCATGCCCATGCAGCCGAGGCCGATGGCGCCGATCTGTGGACCGTTCTTGCCGAGGGGGCGGGTAATCATCGTGAAACTCCTTGGGGACGGAGAAAGCTCAGCGGGCCGTTGGAAGGCTCAGCCGTTCGCGCTGCGCTTGATGTCGATCGGGGTGACATTGGCGCCGTCCGGGAAGACCGACCGGTACTTCACGATCTTCTGGTCGAGCCGCTCGATCGCACTGGTCAGCGTGAGCAGTTCGGCGCGCATGCGCTCGGCGTGGCGCTCGAGCAGGTCGCCGCGGTCGCGCACGCTCTCCGGCGTATCGCCTTCGCGACGCAGCCGCGCGTAGCTCTGCATGTCGCGCATCGACATGCCGGTGGCGCGCAGGCACAGGATGAATTCGATCCAGCGCATCTGCTCGTCGCCATAGACCCGGGCACCGCCGCGTCGCGGTACCGGGTCGATCAGGCCGATCTGCTCGTAATAACGCAGCGTGTGGACAGTAAGGCCGGTAATTTCGGCCGCTTCGTGGATGGTCATGGCAGTAGTCATGGGACGACTGTACGCCTTCGAGCGCGCTCCAAGTCAAGCGTTTAGATCGTGACAATCTCGTTAATTGTGAGACGTCGTTGTTTTAGCTGGACAAGCTAGGCGGGCAGCGGTTGTACCGGCGTCGGTTTCAGGTCCGCATCCAGCGCGATCATGGTGAAGGTGCCACGCGTGCACAGTTCCCTCGCCCCGGTGACCAGGTCCTCGGTAAACATCTCCACGTCGATCTTCATCGACGTGCGGCCGACGGCTATGACGGTGGCGATCAACTCGACCATCTGCCCTTTGCGCACCGGCACGTGGAAATCCACCTGCTCGGAGCGCGCGGTGACCACGATCTGCCGCGAGTAGCGCGAGGCGGCAAGGAAGGCCGCCTTGTCCATCCACGCCAGCGCCTGGCCACCGAACAGCGTACCCAGGTGATTGGTGTGGTCCGGAAAGACAATTTCCAGGAGCCGGGCTTCGGTGAGGCGGGCGGGTTCGGTCATGGTGCGTGTTGTATCAGAACGAGGCGTCGAACGTCACTTCACCCTGCACGCCGACCTGGTAGGACGACACGCGGCGCTCGAAGAAGTTGGTCAGCTCCTGGACATCCTGCAGGTCCATGAAGTCGAACGGGTTCTTCGAGCCGTACTTCTTCGGCATGTCGAGCTGGACCAGGCGCTGGTCGGCGCAGTATTCCAGGTACTGGCGCATGTCGTTCACCGACAGGCCGGCGACGCCGCCGGAAAGCACGTCGGCGGCGAACTGCGTCTCGCAGGCGATCGCGTCTTCCAGCATCGCCTCGACATCGGCGCGCATCTGGTCGTCGAACAGATCCGGTTCCTGCTCGCGCACCGTGCGCACGACTTCGAAGGCGAAGGCCATATGGCCGGATTCGTCGCGGAACACCCAGTTGGTGCCCGAGGCCAGGCCGTGGAGCAGGCCGCGCGAACGCAGGTAGTACACGTAGGCGAAGGCGGCGAAGAAAAACAGGCCTTCGATGCAGGCGGCGAAACAGATGAGATTCAGCAGGAACTGCTTGCGGTGTTCACGGGTTTCCAGGCGATTGATGTCCTGGATCGAGTCGATCCACTTGAAGCAGAACTCGCCCTTCTGGCGGATCGAGGGAATGCTTTCGATCGCGGCAAAGGCCTTGTTGCGCTCGGCCGGGTCCGGGATATAGGTATCGAGCAAGGTGAGGTAGAACTGCACGTGCAGCGCTTCCTCATAGAGCTGGCGCGAGAGGTACATGCGCGCTTCGGGCGAGTTCACGTGCTGGTACAGGTTCAGCACCAGGTTGTTCGAGACGATGGCGTCGCCGGTGGCGAAGAAGGCGACCAGCCGATGGATCAGGTGGCGATCGGCGTCCGACATCTTCTTGGTCAGGTCGGTCGTGTCCAGCGAGAAATCCACTTCCTCGACGGTCCAGGTATTGCGGATCGCGGACCGGTACATCTCGTAGAACTGCGGGTATTTCATTGGCCGCAAGGTCAGCTCGAAACCGGGATCGAGGATGTGGGTGTCGCGGGTAACGGGATGGGCTGACATGGAGGCCTCGCGGTGGTTCGTATGCATGGGGTGGTACGGCTCCCTCTCCCGGAGGGAGAGGGTTGGGGTGAGGGGGAGCCAGGATGCCGCTTTGTCCGGTTCCCCCTCATTCCCTACTGGCAGGCCTCGCAGTACTCGGGATTTTCCAGCGAGCAGAACACCGCCGCCGTTGCCTCGTCCTGCGCATCGACCACGGGCGCCACGACCGCGGCCGCGGTGACCGTGGTCTTGGCGATACGTGTCGCCGGACGCGAGCGCAGGTAGTACGTCGTCTTGATGCCCGACTTCCATGCGTACATGTACATCGACGACAACTGCCCGATGTTCGGGTTTTCCATGAACAGATTCAGCGACTGGCTCTGGTCGATATAGGCACCGCGTGCGGCGGCCAGGTCGATCAGGGCCTTCTGCGGCAGTTCCCAGGTCGTCCGATAAACCAGGCGCAGCGCTTCGGGAATCGATGGGATGCCCTGCACCGAACCTTCGGCGAGCTTGATCGCGTCACGGATATCCGCCGTCCACAGGCCGAGCGTCTTCAGCTCGTCGCACAGATAACGGTTCACCACCAGGAAATCGCCCGACAGTGTCTCGCGCTTGAACAGGTTCGACACCTGCGGCTCGATGCACTCATAGCAACCGGCGATCGAGGCGATGGTCGCGGTCGGCGCGATCGCGATCAGCAGCGAGTTGCGCAGGCCGTGCTCGCGGATCCGGTCGCGCAGCGCCTGCCAGCGACCGTCGCGGTCGTGCGGCGCGGACTGCGGCCAGTAATCGAACTGCAGCTCGCCATTGGCCGCGCGGGTTTCCGCGAAGCCCGGATGCGCACCGGCCTTCTCGGCCATCTCGCAGGACATGCCGAGCGCGTGGAAATAGATCTCCTCGGCGATCCGCGTCGACAGCGCGCGTGCCTCGTCCGAATCGAACGGCAGGCGCAGCTTGAAGAACACATCCTGCAAGCCCATCACGCCGAGGCCGACCGGACGCCACTTGGCATTGGCCGTCTTCGCCGTGGCGATCGGGTAGAAGTTGAGATCGATCACGCGGTCGAGCTGACGCACGGCGACGCGCACGGTACCGGCGAGCTTCTCGAAATCGAACGCACCATCGATCACATGGCGGGCCAGGTTGATCGAGCCCAGGTTGCACACCGCGGTCTCGTCGGCCGAAGTGACCTCGAGGATCTCGGTGCACAGGTTCGACAGGTGGATGACGTTCTCGGGCTTCGCCGTCTGGTTGCTGGTCGCGTTGGAACGATCCTTGAAGGTCATCCAGCCGTTGCCGGTCTGTGCCAGCGAACGCAGCATGCGTGCATAGAGTTCGCGCGCCTTGATCGTCCGTGCGGCGAGGCCCTCGGCTTCCGCCTTCGCATACGCGGCATCGAAGGCCTCGCCCCAGGTGTCGACGAAGTGCGGCACGACCTTCGGATCGAACAGCGACCAGTCGCCGTCGGTCTCGACGCGGCGCATGAACAGGTCGGGCACCCAGTTGGCCAGGTTGAGGTTATGCGTGCGGCGCGCGTCGTCGCCGGTGTTCTCGCGCAGTTCGAGGAATTCCTCGATATCCGCGTGCCATGTTTCCAGGTAGACGCAGGCCGCGCCCTTGCGCTTGCCGCCCTGGTTCACCGCGGCGACCGAGGCGTCCAGCGTCTTCAGCCATGGCACCAGCCCATTGGAATGGCCGTTGGTGCCGCGGATCAGCGAACCACGCGAACGGATGCGCGAATACGCAAGACCAATGCCGCCGGCGAACTTCGACAGCTGGGCGACATCGCCATATTTCTGGTAGATGCTTTCCAGTGCGTCCTGCGGTGAATCGAGCAGGAAGCACGAGGACAGCTGCTCATGCGTGGTGCCGGCATTGAACAGGGTGGGCGAGCTGGCCAGGTATTCCAGCGACGAGAGCAGGCGGTACAGCTCCAGGGTCTCGCCGATCTCATTGCCACCGAGCGCGCAGGCGATGCGCATGAAGAAGTACTGCGGCGTCTCGATCACCGTGCGCTTCTGCGGGTGGCGAAGCAGGTAACGGTCGTACACGGTGCGCAAACCGAAGTATTCGAAGCGGCGGGCGGCGAGCGGATCGATGGCGTCGTTGAGCTTGCGCGAGTTGGTCGCGACGAAATCGCGCAGGCGCGCGTTGAGGATGCCCAGTTCCGCGCCGCGCGTGATCGACTGCGAGAACGACTGGATTTCCTGGCCGCTCACTTCCTTGTCGACGAAGGCGCTCAACAGGCGTGCGGCGAGCTGGCCGTACTCCGGCTCTTCGGCGGTCAGCGCGGCCGAGGTACGGATCGACAGCTGGTCCAGTTCCTGGGTGGTGGCGCCGTCGTACAGTCCGCCGATGGTCTTCAGCGCCACGCGCATCGGATCCACCGCGAACAGGCCGTCGGCACTGCGGGTGACCGCGCGTACGATCTTGTTCACGTCGACGGTTTCCTGGCCGCCGTTGCGCTTGGTCACGCGCATCTGGCCGGGGTTGTGCGGCGGGGTAAGCGCGAAGTCCGGCGCCGCGTCGTTGCGGTAGCCCGCGACAGGCGCGTCGGCTTGCGTGTGGGTGGATGGGATCGCAGTGTCGTCCGGGCGGACGGTGGTGCGCTCGCGCGTGGAAGTATCGAGAGGTTGCATGGTCGGCGTGCCCCGTGGCCGTTATCAAACACCTGCTCCCACGCGCAGGGCTCGAGGTGGCGACGGCAACGGGAACGGGTCGACAGCCGAAGCGCAGGGCCTCGACCGGCGACGTGCCTCCCCGCGGAAGCCGTCTGCACACGAACCGCGTCCGTCATTGGACGCGGCTGTTGGCAGGTCTTCGGACTTGCGGACATGGACCTTTCGGCCCGGCCTAGTCCCCGTCGCTTCCCGGGCCGGAGCCCAGTGCCATGACAGGTTTCGTTTCCGCTTACCGCTGCGGGGCAGTCCCGGATTCACACCGGATTCCCTATTAAGCCCGACCGACGGTCGCGTCTGGTCTGGCACCAACCGACACACCATATAGCCGACACCAGGGAGCGTCAACACAATATGTAGTGTTCGCTCGCATCCTGTTGATCCGTCTGGAAATCAGGGCAGGCGGGTAAATCTAGGACAAATCCTACAGAAAAGTGGGCTACGGCCACCTAGGCTTGTGTGTTGGCCAGCCATCAGCGCTGGCATCAGGAAGCCGTCGTCACGACGGCGGTGCACCAGGGAAGACCCGTCATGAGATTTTCGATCCGCGCGCCGGACCGGCTTGGCCGCGTCCTGTTTGGAGTCTGCCTGTCCGGCGCGGGCGTGAGCCATGCCCAGCAGGCCACCACGCTGGACCAGCAGGAGCAGCGCGACCGTGCGCAGCGCGAGGCCGGCTCACGTGAGGCGCGCCAGGCCGCGCCCACGTCCGGCTGGGCGCGACGCGGCATGCCGACTTCAAGCGCACTGACCTGCCGGTCGAGGCGAACTGCTTCCGTATCGGCCGCGTCGAGCTGGTTGGCGAGCACGCGGGCGCTTTTGCCTTCGCCCAGCGTTACCTCGATGGCTACGCCGACCGCTGCATCGGCCGCGCCGGCATCGACCTGATCGTGCGCCGTACGTCCGACCTGATCCTCGATCGCGGCTATGTCACGACGCGCATTGGCGTGGCGCCCCAAGACCTTGCCAGGGGCACGCTTTCCCTGGCCCTGGTTGCCGGCACCATCGCCCGGGTGCGCTACGCCGACAGTACGCCAGCGGGCAACTGGCACACCGCCTTGCCATCGCGCCCCGGCGACCTGCTCAACCTGCGCGATATCGAGCAGGCCCTGGAACAGATGAAGCGGGTGCCCTCGCAGGACGTCAGCATCGACATTGCCCCGGGCGAACAGCCTGGTCAGTCCGATCTGGTCGTCACCGTGAAGCGGGCACGTCCCTGGCATGTCGTCGCTTCGCTGGATGACTCCGGATCGCGCGGCACCGGCCGCCTGCAGGCCGGACTGAACCTCGGCATCGACAACGCGCTCGCACTGAACGATGTCCTGTCGCTCGGCTACAACCATGACGTCTTCCACAGCGTTGGCCACGGCACGCAAGGCCAGAGCGCCAGTTACTCGCTGCCATGGGGTAACTGGCTGTTTACCGCGGCAACCTATAGCTACCGCTATCACCAGACGATCGAAGGCTCGGCGCAAACCTTCCTCAGTCGCGGTACGTCGCGTACGACCGATCTCAGGGCGCAACGCACGATCCATCGCGACGCAACCAGCAAGACCTCGGTCGAGTTGCGCGTCGGCAAGCGCTGGGCACATAGCTACATCGAAGACACCGAACTCGATACCCAGCGTCGCAACGTCAGCACCGCCGAGATTTCCCTGCTGCGTCGCCAGTTCATGGGGCGCGCCCAACTCGACCTGCGCCTGGCCGAACGCTACGGCGTGCACTGGTTCGGTGGCCAGCGCGACCGGCAAGGCCACCAGGCCGGCGAGCCCACCTTCGGCTACGCATTGACGACCTTCGACGCGACGCTGTCCCTGCCATTCGCGATCGGTCGCCTGCCCGTGCAATGGACCAGTGAGCTGCACGGCCAACGCAGCGGCGACACCTTGTATGGCTCGGAATTCATCGCCATCGGTGGCCGCTATACGGTGCGTGGTTTCGACGGCGAACAGACCCTCGCCGCCGAGCGCGGCTGGTACTGGCGCAACACCTTCGGCGTGCCGCTTGGCCGTTGGCCGGTACAACTCTACGCCGGCTTCGATGGCGGCCATGTCGGTGGGCCGAGTGCCTTCGTCGACACCGACAAGACCTTGCGCGGCCAGTTCATCGGCCTGCGCGGCAGCTTCGGCCGGCTCAGCTGGGATGCCTTTGCCGGCTGGGCCAGCCGCGGCCAGCGAACGCTCGACACCATGCGGCCGGCCACCGGCTTCCAGCTCATCTATCAGTACTGATCGTCGACAAGGACTTCACGATGAAAACGGCTCCCCGACCGCAGCCCTTCGCGCGGACCGCAAGCACCCTCGCCACGGCAATCGCCATCGCCCTGCTTGGCCTGCCATTCGGCAGCCATGCGCAAGTCACGCCCGCGAACGGCGCGCAGCGCCCCGGTATCGACGTCGCGGCCAATGGCGTTGGCGTGGTCAATATCGTCGCGCCCTCGAAGGCCGGCGTGTCGCACAACCAGTACAACGACTTCAACGTCGACAAGCGCGGGCTGATCCTCAACAACGCGGCCAACGTCACGCCTTCGCAACTGGCAGGCTACGTCGTCGGCAACCCGAACCTCCAGCCGGGTCAGTCAGCGAGGATCATCCTCAACGAAGTCGTCTCGACGAACCGCAGCGCGCTAAACGGCGCACTGGAAGTCGCGGGTAACCGCGCCGACGTGATCGTCGCCAATCCGAACGGAATCCTGGTGGGAGGCGCGACCTTCATCAATACGTCGAAGGCGACCTTGACGACGGGCACGCCGGTCTTCGGTGGCGACGGTTCCCTGAACGCCTTCCGTGTCAACCGCGGCGCGATCGAGATTGCCGGTGCGGGCCTGGATGCCTCGCTGACCGACCGCCTCGACATCATCGCACGCAACGTCATCGCCAACGGCAAGGTCTGGGCCAACCAGCTCAATGTCATTGCCGGGGCGAACCAGGTCGAGCGCGACTCTTTGGCGACACAGGCGATCGCGGGCGAGGGCGCCGCACCCGATGTCGCCATCGACGTCGCTGCCCTTGGCGGCATGTATGCCAACCATATTTTCATGCGCGCCAGCGATGCCGGCATAGGTGTGCGCAACGCCGGCGAACTGGCCTCGGCAGGTGGCTTCGAGGTCGATACAACGGGCCAGTTGACCGTCACCGGCAAGCTCATCGCGGCCGATGGCCTGGCCGTCAACGCGGGCGTCATTGATAACGCCGCCACCGTGGCCGCCACCTCGGTCACCCTGACCGGCGAACGCCTGACCAATCGCGGCACGATCCAGTCGACGGGCGACGCCGTCATCCGCGTCAGCGGCGCGATCGACCAGAACGGCACCCTGCGCAGCGACGGTCGCACGGATGTGCAGGCCGGCTCGGTGGTCAACACTGGCACGCTGTACGTCGCCGGGCCGTTAACTCTTGCCGCCGGCGCGATTACGAACACGGGTGCGCTCGCCTCGGCAGCGGATCTGTGGATCAGCGGCGCGTCGCTGCGGTCGACGGGCACCCTGGGCGCCGGCGTAGCCGCTGACGGTTCACTGTCCGGTAGCGGTGCCTTGAACGTGGTCGTCGCCGGCGCATTGATCGCCACCGGCCGCAATCTGGCTGCCGGTCGCATGGCCTTGTCCGGTGGTGCCCTGGATCTGTCTGGTGCCACGACCCGTGCCGGTAGCGACATCGCGCTGATCTCCACCACAGGTGACATCGACCTGCACGGTGGCGATCTCGCCACGGCCTATGCATTGGACATGCGCGCCGCACTTAGCCTCAACAACATCGCCGGCACCGTGCAGGCCGGCCAGCTCGGCATCACCGCCGGTGCACTGGATAACCGCGGCGGCCAGCTGCTGCAAACCGGCAGCGCCGCCTCGACGCTGACGGTCACCGGCGCCCTCGACAACGCGGGTGGCCGCCTCGCCAGCAATGCCGGTGATCTGACGATACGTGCGGGCACGCTCGGCAACGCCGGTGGCACGATCGAGCACGCAGGCACGGGCACCGCCCGAGTCACCGTCGATGGCGGCCTCGACAACACCGGCGGTCGCCTGCTCGGCAACGGCGGGCTTGAGATCACCACCGGCGGTGCGCTGACCAACACACGCGGCACGCTCAGCGCGGCACGTGAGGCAACGTTCCATCTCGGTGCGCTCGACAACAGCGACGGCACGGTCATCGCGCAAGCGCTGACTGTGCTGGTGCAGGGCGACGTCGCCAACCACGGCGGCACCCTGCAGGCACAGGCGCTCGGCCTCAGTGCCGCCAACCTGATCAATGGCAACGGCCAGGTCAAGGCCCTCGACGGCGCGTTGAGCCTGACCCTCACGCAGCTCTTGAGCAACGCTGCGGGCGGCTTTATCGGCGGCAACGCCGCAGTGACCCTCGGCGCGGGCGCGCTGGCCAACGCTGGACAGATCTACGCCGGCAACGACCTCGCCCTGACCAGCCAGGGCCAGCTCGCCAACACGGGTGCCGTGCAGGCGATGGGCTCGGCCACGATCAGTGCCGGTGCCATCGACAACCGCACCGGCCGGATCGAAGCGGGCAGTGGCACGACCGACGCGACGCTCACCATCGCCACCGGATCGCTCGACAACACCGGCGGTCGACTCGCCAACGCCGCGACCGGCGCGACGTCCGTCACCGTCACCGGCGCGCTGACCAATACCGCCGGCACCCTGGGCGGCCAGGGCGACGTCACGCTCACCGCCAACACGATCGACAACACCGGTGGCGCGACCCTCGTCGCGGGCAACGACTTAAGCCTGTTTACCGGTTATCTCGACAACAGCAGCGGCACGCTCTACGCCGCGCGCCACCTCGCCTGGTCGAACGACGCCGCGACCCTGCTCAACCGCCAGGGCCAGCTGGGTGCCGGCGGCAACGCATCGCTGACCCTGGCCGCGCTGGACAACACCGGCGGCGAGACCGCCGCCAATGGCGACGTCACCCTGGCCCTTGGCAACCTGGCCGGCATCGGCCGCGTGGTGGCCGGCCACGATCTGGCGATCCGTCTTCCCGGCGATTACACGAACCTGGCCGGTAACCGGCTGCAGGCCAACGGCGCCTTCCGCTTCGACCTCGGCGGCCACTTCGTCAATGCGGCCGGTGCGGTGCTGGACGCGGTCCAGGGCCTGGCCCTCAGCGCGACCGCGATCACCAATGCCGGCCTGATCAACAGCGCCGCCACCACGCTGACCAGTGCAGGCGACCTGACCAATACCGGCCGCATCGAAGGCGACACCCTCGAGGTGCGCGCGGCCAACGTCCTCAACATCGGCACCCTGATCGGCGGTGCCCTCACCGTCCATGCGGCCAACCTGACGAATGGCGCCGACCTCGGCGACGCTGTGGACAACACGCCCTACCAGAGCGCCCTGATCGCCGCCACGGACCGGGTCGCCTTGTATATCGGCGGCACCCTGCTGAACCGCGATGCGCTGATCTACAGCATGGGCGATATCGTCATCGCCGCGGATGAGGCCGGCGCGCGCAGCGCCGCGGTCATCAACCGCTCCGGCAGTATCGAGGCCGACGGCAACCTCAGTCTCGCGGCGAGCCAGATCACCAACGAGCGCCGCGTCCTCGCCACCGAACGCCATGTGCTCAATGCCGCCGAGCAGGCCGCCAACACCACCGTCGGCGCGCCGTGGGTGCGCTACCGCGAGGACGATCCCGATCCGTTGCACCACCCGCCCTACGTCCTCCCGGAGCAGATGATCGGCGCCGAGGAACTGGCCCTGGCCCATGCCTTCTGCGCCGGCAACCACCAGGACGATTACCGCTGCGTCGGCTACGACTTTGGCGACTTCGTCAATGGCCGGCCGATCAGCTTCAACGCCATCACCACCAGTGTGGTCACCGCGGTCACCCGCCTGACACGCGCCAGCGCCGAGGGCCGGATCCTGGCCGGCGGCGATATGGTCCTGTCCGGTTCCGTGCTCAACGACTCATCGACGATCGCCGCCGGACGGCACCTGTCGATCAACGGGCAGGCCGGGGGCATGGGTGACGGCACCCAGATCATCGGCGGCGAAACCGTGCGCAACCTGTCCTTCGTCCCGACCGCCGAGATCACCGACACCACCCGCTACGGCGTGCAGTACCAGTACCTGAAGCACACCGACGACGGGCACACGTGGATCTGGGACGGCTTCGAAACCTACCGCACCGGTAACACGAACTATGCACTCGGCCTGGGCACGCCGCCGGCGTGGATCACCCTCGATCCGGGCCGCGGCCTGTCCGCCCGGATCAGTGCCGGCGGCGGCCTGACCATCGTCGGCACCGATATCCAGAACACCGCGGTCGATGCCAACGGGAACCCCGTGGCCGGGGTCGGCCTCGGCAGCAACGCCGGTGGCCAACCCGTCGCCGGCGCCGGCCCGGCCCCCGGGGCGCAGCTCGTCGGCGATGCCGCCCACCCGATCGGCGCGATCACCGTGCCCACCGGTGGCCTCTACACCGTGCACCCCGGCACCGGCGCGGGCTACCTGATCGAAACCGATCCCCGCTTCGCCAGCCAATCCGGCTTCCTCGGCAGCGACTACCTGATGAACCGGCTGGGCTTTAATGGCGAGTCCCTGCTGAAGCGTCTCGGCGATGCCTTCTACGAAACCCGTCTGGTCCTGGACCAGATCACCTCGCTCACCGGCCGTCGTTACCTGGACGGCAACAGCGATGCGACTGCGCAATACCGCGCCCTGATGGACAGCGGCGTCGCTGCCGCCGGGAAGTTCGATCTGGCCGTCGGCGTCGCACTGACGCCCGAGCAGATGGCCAGCCTCACCACCGACATCGTCTGGATGGTCAGTCAGCAGGTGAACGGCGAGTCCGTCCTCGTGCCGGTGGTCTATCTCTCGGCGGCAACGGCGAATAACGTCGCCAGCGGCGCAAGCCTGAGCGGCACCACCGTGGCGCTGGATGCCAGCGGCACACTGACCAACGGCGGCGCGATCCAGGCCAGCCAGGATGCGAGCCTGAAAGCCGGCACCCTGCTCAACGCCGGCCAGGTCGCCGCGACCGGCCACCTCAGCCTCAGCGCCGCGCAGGACCTCTTGAGTACCGGCACGATCCAGGGCGGCAATGTCGCCCTGGTCGCCGGGCGCGATCTCACCGCGGAGGGCCACCTCACCGCCACCGGCGATCTGGGCCTTACGGCCGGCCGCGACCTCGGCCTCGATCGCGTCGCCCTTAACGCCGGCACCGACCTCAGCCTCGCCGCCGGCCGCGACCTCACCGCCACCGCCAGCCAGTTATCCGCCGGCGG
>DASYLE010000153.1:0-11015 GCA_036009745.1 Luteibacter sp.
CCGACCGCATAGAACCCTGCCGGCCATTGATCGGCGTCGACCGCGTCGACGACTGGCAGGACCACGCGCGCTTTGCCGGACGCATCCATGGTCACCGGCAATTCCCTGGCCACGGGCAACAGCCGGTGGCTCAGTTCGGCCGTCACGGTATCGCCTGTAAGCAAGGCCCCGCCCAGCAGCAACGTGTCGCCAAGTTCGGGGTCCGTGCGTTTACCGCCATCGGCGGTCGCCACCTGCAGGTCGGTAAGCGTGGGCCAGGTGGGTGGCGGCGCCAGCAGGTCCGGCTGGCTATTGATGCCCCTGTCGTCACTGCCGCGGGTCAGCACCGGCGGTGCGGTACGCACCGGTTTGATGCTCTGGATCAGCACGGTGGACACCTGGTAGGCGACCGTGGGTCGGTAGCGCGCTTGCATGGCGGTCCACATGCGCGACAGTTCATCGGCGCTGAGGTAATGCGGCGTGATCTTGATAGCTTCGACCTGATCGGCGAGGTCCGCGGCGGTCCGCCCCTGGCCATCGGCGGGAATGAGATTCACGGTGATCGGGTTGTTGGGGCTCAGCGAACGACGGATCGCACCGCGCGAAAGCACGCGCGTCTCGTGCAGGATTTCCATCGCGTAGCCGAGCAGGATCTCGGCATTCAGGTCCGTCTGCCCGTAAGCGGTGAGCATGTAGTGCAGGTCCAGCGCCAGGGGCGGGTTGGCGATGCGCTCACCCGCAGCGTTGTGCGAGGCCAGGTTGGCATTGCTCCAACCCTGGTTGGGCGTGACCTGGTAGAGGAACAGGTTGAGCCGGTTGTCTTCGGTCTCCCCGGTGGTGATTCGGTCCGGCGGCAAGGCGGTGACGCTGAACGTGCCCACGGGAGCAAGGTCGTTGTTGTTGATCAGCCCTTCGTTGAGCAGGTCCTTGAGCACGGCGGTGACCGCTGCAATCGCCAGTGGACTGCTCATGAGCGTGCTCCGCGTCCGCGCCTGCCCAGGTACTCCGATAGCCGGTCGTCTTTGGGCGATGGCATCCGCGGGGGCGAAGCGGTATGCACCTGCGGAGGCTGGGCACGGACTTCCAGCCGGCCGATATGGATTTCGATGACCGGCTCGCTGACTGTCGCCTGCGGTGCGAGCGGCGCATGCGCCATCATCGATACCGGGCGCAGCGCGGGCATAGCGCGGGGTACGGGGGCCGCTGTCACGGCGGAGCCCGAGTCAGGCGTAGTCACGGCTCCGCTCGACTGCGTCGGCGTCTTTATCTTCTCGACCCTGGCCCGCCGTGGGCGGAGCGGTGCCATCCCTGGATCCGCGGCAGCCACGTGTGTCTCCCGTCGGCTGCTGGTCTCAGCGGGCGGGCCTTCGCGCAGGATGTGCTCGACCCGCGTCATCCCCGGTTCCGCGCGTACAGGCGCCGGGTGCGCGATGAGCGGCTTGCCCTGCCGTTCGACAGCCAGGATCGACGCGATGTTTTCGGGGTGAGAGGAGACAACATACGGCTCGACGGAAGCTGGCTGTCGGGTCTCACGCACTGGATCGCGCGCTGACACCGTCGGCGCCGCGGTCACGGGCATGTCAAAGCGCTGTTCGGGCTCATGGCTGCGCATCGGCTCGAACGGATAAGGCAACTGCGCGCGCAGTGCCTGGTCGCGTGCGGGCACGCCCAGTTCATGCGCGACGATGCGCTCGAAGAAGGCCGGTCCGGAAGACAGCGCATTCATGCGCCCAGCCAGGTCAGGTAACGCTGCCGACGTTGCGCGCTCATGGCCAGGATGTCCGCTTCGCTCCAGCCGAAGCCCTGGGCCAGGCGCCCTACTTCGCTGAGCAGCCGCTCGGCCAGGGCCGACAACTCCGACCAGAACACGTCGATCACCAGCAGTGGCTCCTGCCAGGCTTTCGAACACACTGGACAGGCAAGCGAAAGCTCGATGCTGGCCAGGGGATCGGCCGCATCGACCTGGCTGCCGATGGATTGCAAAGCCGACGCGGGAAGCTCGGTCACTGCCACGAGCGCTCCGCCACGGGTGACGCCTGCCACCACGCGATCGAGCAAGTCGTTGCCGGTTCCGCCGACCTCGCCGATCGCCAGCAGGTCCGCCATGCAAGGCAGGCGGAAATCCACCGTCCAGGCGTCCAGTTGGATACGCTGATCGACCGGCGTGGCCGGAGCGCCAGGGGACTCGCTATCGCCAAACAAGGCGTCGACCTGCAACTGCACTTCGTTGATTTCGCCGCAGGCCGGGCAGTTGGCAAGACATGGCCAGTCGTTACCGAACCAGCGCTGACGGAGCCTGAGCAACCCGGCGTTGACCTGCCCGAGCGACCAGCGTTCGACCGCCTGGCCGGGGAAGGCATCGCGCAACAGCAACCACGCCCGCCTCATCGGCAACGCGCGCAGTCCGGCATCCCAGATATCGAGAAGCTCGGAGGTTCGCAGGTCGCGCATGTCCGGGGCCTTGCTCATCCGGCCGGCTCGGTGAAGGTCGCTTCGGCCGGCTCCGCCACTTCGTCATCGCGTTCCCAGCCTTCGTTCTCGAGCTTCAGGTGCTGGATCAGTACGGCATTGGCATTGGCATCGAGGTCCGAGGTGGCCTGGAATTCGGAAACCCAACAGCGGAAGACCTTGTAACGAATGGCCAGCTGCCCGGCTTCGTTGTAGATCTCGATGGTCAGGTCCTTGCGGAAATCCTTGAGCGACACTTCCTTGCCCAGGCCCGATCCGTAGTTCCACACCTTATTCGCCCACTGTTCGAACTCCTTATCGTGGGTCACGCCGCGCTCGACCGTGATGGCCTCGAAGGTGGTGCGCCCGGGCGACTTGCGGTCCGAACTCGGATCGCCGCCGACACGGTGCTTCACCACTTCCGTTGTGCGCTTGAGTCCGCTTACCTTGCTGACGCCGGCGACATAGTCGGCGCCCCACTTGATCCGGAACTTGAAGTTCTTGTAAGGATCGAAACGCTGCGCATTGACAGTGAACTGGGCCATGGCTGTGTATCCTCAGGTCTCGATCTGTCCGGCGATCTGCTGAAGCTGGATCACCACGAATTCGGCGGGTTTCAGCGGCGCGAAGCCAACATTCACATTCACGATGCCGAGATTTATGTCGTTCTGCGTGGTGGTGGTGGCATCGCAGCGGACAAAGTACGCATCACGCGCGGAGGCTCCCTGGAAGGCGCCCTGGCGGAACATGTCGTGCATGAAGGCGCCGACATTCAGCCGTATCTGTGCCCACAGGGGCTCGTCATTAGGCTCGAACACCACCCACTTCAGCGCGCGATACAGGCTCTCCTCGATATAGAGCGCGGTCCGGCGCACGGCGATGTATTTGTATTCGTCGGCGAAGGCATCGGCGCCACGCAAGGTGCGCGCGCCCCAGACCACGCGGCCGAACACCGGAAACGTACGCAGGCAGTTGATGCCCAGCGGATTGAGCAGGCCATTCTCTTCGTCGGTCATCGGCACGGACAGCGAACTGACGCCGACCAGCCCGGCATCCAGGCCGGCCGGCGATTTCCACACGCCGCGCTGGGTATCGGTGCGCGCAAACACGCCGGCCACCACGCCGCATGGGGCGAAGGTTTCGGTTTGCCCATCGCGCAGGGGGTTGGGCATGTTCAGGCGTGGGAAGAACAGCGCGGCATTCTTGCTGCGCGTGCCGATCTGATCGGGATCGGCGGAAAAGCCCTTCCTGGCCTTGTCCACCCCGTCCTGGCCGGCCCACGCCGCGGGAGGGTCGACCAGCAACATGGCACGGCGCTTCTCGCAATAGGCCGCCGCGGCCCCGATCACGCCGACGTCCACGTTGTCCTCGGCGTTATAGGGCGGTATGCACAGAAGGTTGAAAATGCCGTCGCTGGTGTAGAGCTTTTCCAGCGCGAACAGACCGCGTTTGTCGGCCTCGGCACCGAGGAAATCGGAGGCGTCCAGGGCTTCGCCGTCGCCTAGCGACTTCAGCGATTCGGCCTGCGCGTCGTCGAATGCCTTCTTTGCCGCGACGACCGCGGTGTCGGTCGGGTCGGGCGTCTTGCTGCGCGCGTCGAGCCAGGCGGCATACGCGCCGCCGACCTTGTCGCCCTTGACCGTGCTGAAGTCGGGTAGCGTCGGCGGCGATGCGCCGCCGAGGTCGTCGCCGTCCCACACGATCAGCGACGAACTCTCCGCCAGCACCTTGTCGACGCGCCGGGGACCGCTGAGCCCGAGGCCCAGGTAAGTCTCCGAGCTTCCACCAGGCGCGCCGTCGGTCACGGTCAGGTCGAATGCATCGGCGGCGGCGGGATCGAGCTTTTGCGACGCAGCTACCTGGATACGGAGATAGCCCGCCCACTGGCCCGGGCTGATCGCCCTGAATTTCAGGCTACCGGCTTCAAGCTTGCGGGTCTCGCCCTGGATCGCGCCCGCGGCCTGCTTCACCACGGCCTGGATGGCCGTGGCATCGGCATCATCAGCCAGCGCCGCGAACGAATCATTGGCGGCCTTGGCGGAGGATTTGGTCGCAGGGGATGCCTGCGCATCGTCATTGATCGTCTTGAACGCCGCGGCGGACTTGTCCTTCGCGTCCTTGCCATTGGCACCCGATGCCGCCGCGTCGGTAACCTTCTTCACCGCATCGACGGCCGCCTGCCGGTCGCCGTCGCTGGCAAATGCCGATCCGAACACGCGGACGATCACCGCGCGCGCGCCGCCGTTCGTGAAGAAATCACGCACGGCGAAACTCATCGAACTATCCAGCCATAGCCCACCGAAACGCCGTTCGAAATCCGCGTAACTGGTGATGTCGACCGGCTCGTCCACCGGTCCCTTGCGGGCCCGCCCGATGAACGCGGTTACCGACGTGGCAACGCCCGTAATCGTGCGGACGCCGCTGGCGATCTCTTCGACATAGACACCGGGGTAACTCAATGCGCTCGGCATGACGGATCCTTCAAAGGTGGGGCGCTCGTGACTGTGGATTCAAGGCGATGGCGATCCACCGGGGATGGACTCCCCCGACATCGATTCCCCTGAAATAAGACGGTCCAGTTGCGCATCGACGATCGCGGAAAGCGCCACGCGCCGATAGCGCACGCGACCATCGGCTGCATGCACTTCCTCCAGTACGCCGGCCTCTTGCAGCCGTCGCAGCGCGAGCGCCAACTGCTGGCGATCGGCAAAGGTATTCGGGCCCCACCATTGCGAGATGCCCTCCAGCGTGTCGCACGCCAGCGGATTGATTCGCAAATGCCGGGACAAGGCTCGCGTGATGTCGTCAACTTGCCGGGTTCCATTCATGGCGGCTTGTACGCCTTTCCACGGGGTTCAAAGCAAGTCGCATGCCTGGTGTCGCGGCCGGTCATATCGTGCGCCGACGCGAGGAGAAGCGAGCCGCATGGTCAAAACTGTCCATGCCCTTGGCCATACGATCGGCGCGGACTCGTCAACCGGTGCCCCGAGGCGGGTGGACATTTTTATCCGGCCGGCATCACCGATTTATCCACCCGCGGGAAACAGAGCGGCCAAGGCGATCGGGAAGTCACGGCCCCAACGGACTCGCGCACAGGGTGCGCTCCCACAAGGTCGCGACCAGCCTTGTGGGAGCAACCTGTGCGCGAGTCCGCCGGGGCCGGGCACACACGATCGCGAGTTCTGAA
Organism: Luteibacter sp.; assembly: GCA_036009745.1. Taxonomy (GTDB): domain Bacteria; phylum Pseudomonadota; class Gammaproteobacteria; order Xanthomonadales; family Rhodanobacteraceae; genus Luteibacter. The sequence goes on from DASYLE010000153.1 coordinate 5,615, forward strand.
AACTCGCTTCCATGGGAGCGTCGTGGAAGGATCAGTAACCGGTCGTTACGGCGCCGGACCGGTAGCTCTCCGCGGAGATCCCGTGTTTACGGATCAATGCGAACAAGGCACGGCGATTTTTCTTGGCGATGCGTGCTGCCTGGCCTATGTTCCCCTCGCATTCCCGAAGCAGACGCTCGATGTAGGCTCGCTCGAAACTGCATACCAGCCGGGACTTCGCGGCACGAAGGGAATCGTCGCCCTCGACCCGCGACGAGGGTAGATCCAGGTGTTCGATGCCGATCCAGGCATCGTCGGCCAGCAGGACCGCGCGCTCCATGACGTGCTCGAGTTCGCGGATATTGCCCGGCCAGGCGTGCTCATACAGTCGCTGCAAGGCTTGCGGATGAAGGCCGAGTACACCGTTCCGGACCTGCATGGCAAATCGGGAAACGAAATGGATCGCGAGCGGGTAGATGTCCTCCACCCGCTCGCGAAGCGGGGGAATCTCGACGGTGAGTGCATTGAGCCGGTAAAACAGGTCGCGCCGGAAGCGTCCTTGCTCGACCGCGCCGCGCAGGTCCAGATTGCTCGCCGCGATCACCCGGACATTGGCCCGGCAGACTTTGTCGCTACCCACCGACCGGTATTCCATGTCCTGCAGGAACCTGAGGAGCTTCGCCTGCGAGTCGTAAGGCAGGGAGTCGATTTCGTCCAGGAACAGGGTCCCGCCTTCGGCTTCCTTTACCAGCCCGCCACGCGCCATATGGGCGCCGGTAAATGCGCCGCGCAGGTGGCCGAACAGCTCGCTCTCCAGCAGCTCGGCCGGTATCGCGCCGCAGTTGACCGCGACCCAGGGCATGGCCGCCCGCGCGGACAGATAGTGCACGGCGCGCGCGAACACTTCCTTGCCCGTTCCCGTCTCTCCCAGCAGCAACACGCTCGTCGCGCTACCGGCGATGCGCGGCAGCAGGGCAAGTTGCTTCAGGAAGTTCGGACTCTGGCCGATGAGACCGCGCGAGCGCATCAATTCGATATCGCACGACAGGCTGTGTCGCTCGTCCTGCCGCAGCCGGAGCAGCCGGTAAGCGCGCACCTGCAATTCGGACAGGGACAAGGGCGTGGTCATGAAATCCGCGACCCCCGACGAAAGCATCAGGTTCAGTTGCTGCTGGCTGAGGTCGGTGGCCACCGGCATCATCCTGGCACCCCGATCGGTCTGGAGTACGCGGTTCATGAAGGCGTGGCAGTGGGTGAAATTCCCGCAGCCGATCACCGGAACATAGAGATCGACATCATCGCGCAGGGATTCGGATGCGAAACCCGTCGTCTCGACCTGGACGTCGATGTCGCTTTCCAGCATGTGGCGAATCCCCGCGACTTCCGGCGCACTGGAGGGATCCGCGACGATGACGCAACTGAACAGTTGAGACTCCATACCCCCGGGCGCCCTTGATCAATACGCCCCCAACCGCGGCAGCGCTTCTCTGTGGATCCCCCGTACCTTTGCAGCATTGCACGGCGCCAGATCATGCGCCGCTTGAAGCCATGGTGCCCCCTACAGCAAGAATCGTACCGTCGTCACGCACCCCGTGCCGAAGCGGTAGTGGTCACATCTGTTCGGCGAATCGAACCACACTGACGCAGCCGATCCGAACGTCATTCTCTTACGCATCGACCAGCTCGATGTCAACAGTACACCGTGAAATTAAGTATTTTTTCTATGCCATTCCGCCCGGGATGCGTGTCCGTGCGGCCCACTGCCTCCTTTATTGGGACATGACCTACATCGCCCACTTTTAGCCGCCGGTAATCTGCGCCCGGGCATGGAGCCCGCAAGGAGCAGATCGTTATGGATAACTACCAGGGCCGTTCGCAGTGGCGATCGATTCGTATGTGGATGACCGGGATGGTCCTCGCCCATGCAATGGCCGCGATGCTGCTGACCGCCAGCAGTGTGCACGCCGCGATGCCACCCGCGCAGGGCGTCGCCCTGAATCTCTTTTTCGTGCTTGCCTTGCTGGGCCATTTCATAGGCATCGGCACGGCCGTGGGCCTTCTTGCCATGCTCGCCGCCGCATGCGCCCGAAGGCCTCGCTGGTCCGTCGGTTTCGGTATCGGCGCGTTCTCGCTGGCGCTGTGCATCCTCCTCGTCGATGCGAAGGTCTATGCGCTTTACCGGTTCCACCTCAATGGCATGGTGGTCAATATGGTTTTTGGTGGAGCACTCGGCGACAACCTTGGGCTGCCCCCACGGGCATGGATGATTTGCGGAGCCATCGGGGTGGCCATCGTGGCCGTGGAATGGACTGCGGCGTTGGCATGGTGGCGTTTCCTGGTCCATGCGCGGCGGGTCTCCGTATGGCCATGCTGGCTCGGTGCCGTGTCATGCATGGCCGTGGGTCAAGCCATGGCTGCCTATTACCTGGCGGCCGGCAATCACTCCGCCACCGCTATCCTGCAGGCGATTCCCTGGGCGCAACCGGTCAGCTCACGCGCCCTGGTCCAACGCCTCGGCGTGGAGGCCGCGGCCACCTCCGCGATAGACGACGTGAGCGCCGTGCACTATCCGATTGCCGCACCACGATGCGCCGCTGACGATAGACCCGATATCGTCATCATCGTCGTTGAATCGCTGCGCGGCGACATGCTGAATCCTGACGTGATGCCGCATACATGGGCGTTGGCACAGTCAGGGCTGCGCTTCGACGACCACCTGAGTTCGGGTAATGCAACTCGTTTCGGCGTGTTCGGGCTGATGTACGGTCTCCCCGGCGCTTACTGGCATGCCATGCTTGCTGCACAGCGGGGACCGGAGCTGGTCAGGCAGGCAAAGGCCCTGGGTTACCGTTTCGCCATCCATGCCAGCGCCTCGCTGTCGAACCCCGAGTTCGACCGCACGGTATTCGCCGAAGTACGCGGCGATATCCGGATCGCACCATCCACGTTGGCGAGGCCGGAACGGGATCGTCATATCACGGAGCGATTCATCGCCGAGCTCCGCCACCCCGACACGCGCCCCTTGTTCGGCTTCGTGTTCCTTGACGCACCGCATTCGCCATACAGTTTTCCCGCGGAAACCACGCCACGATTCACGCCCTTCGCGGAGGGCATCGACATGGTGCGCCTTGGACCCACGAGCGATCCCGTGCCCCTGCTCAACCGCTATCGAAACGCCGTCCATTACGCCGACGGACAGATCGGCCGGTTGCTCGATGCCATTCGAACGAGTGACCGTGCGGCCAACACCATCATTGTGGTCACCGGTGACCATGGCGAAGAGTTCAACGACCTCGGCCTCAACTACTGGGGACATAACGGCAATTTCTCCGACTTCCAGGTAAAGACGCCATTCGTGCTGAGCTGGCCCGGTAAAACCCCGATGGTGTCCACCCTGCCAAGCTCCCACGAAGACCTCGCCCCGACCCTGCTCAGCCAGGCATTCCACTGCACCGGCAAGATCGCCGACTACAGCACGGGTCGCGATCTTTTTACCCCCATGCGCGAAGGCCGGCGTCCCCGTCTGGCGGAAAGCTGGTCAAAGCGAGGGGTGCGCTACGGCGACGACACCTACCTGTTCAGCGAATTCGGTTTGCCCGATGTTCTCGACCCACAGTACCGACCGAGAAAGGACGCTGACATTGACCCGAGCGTCACCTCCGCCGTATGGGAAGCGATGACACGATTCCGCGTGGGAGGTGCTGCACCGAAAGAGTCCCAGGCAGATTCGTAAAGTCTCCCTTCGTCTGGAAAGCGCAGAGTAAAGCCGACAACGACAAGGGCAGGCAGACGCATAGATTGCCTATGAGCACTGGTCGCGGCCTTCATGGCCACGACCAACGCCTGCTCAGTGATGCTGATCCGGGCCGCTCCGTTGCTGCGGTTGATTGTTCACCTGCCGGGCCTGGACTTGCACCTGCCCAGCCTGTGACTGCTGCTGTGCCGCATGTTCCCAGGCGGCGCTGCTCTGTGCGACGGGCGTAGCGACCGCCTGACCTGTGCCGACGTCTGCGTATTGCTTGAATGGGGAGTTCAGGTCGCCCTGCACTGCCCAGGCACGGCTGCCGTCATCGCCGAGCACCGCGTGGTCGATACGGGTCATCCCGCTGCCGTGCGCAGCGACAGCCAATGCCGCAGCCAGGTTGTCGCTGTGCTGGTCCGACGTGCGACCTTGCTGTGCGTCCAGCCGATGCACGGCGTCGCGTGCCTGTTCGTACATCGCGTTCCCGGAATGTGCCCGGTCCTGCAGGCCTGGCATGACCGCTGCCGATGCAGCGGGCTGCTGCGGTATGGCGCCCTGGATGGCTTGCGCGGTCTTCGCGCCGACTATGCCATCCGCGCTCAGATGATGATCGCGCTGGAAGGCTTCCACCGCCGCATGTGTGCCTGGACCGAAACTGCCGTCTGCCTGCAATGCCCTGCCATTCGCAGCCGTATAACCAAGTTGGCCGAGTTCGCCCTGCAGCGTACGGACGGTATCGCCGCGCGCACCCTCGCGAAGCGCGGCGGCCGGCGTCGCATGGGCAGGATGCGCCGGATCGCGCGTGGGCTGCGCCTGGCTATTGAGATTCATGCCGGTCAGGGCGTCGTTGAGTCGCGTTTCGCGACCGCTCACCGAAGCGGAATTTTCCACGCCGTACTTCGTCGCATTGATAAATTTCTGGATATCCGACCTGCCGATAGTGTCACCCAGCTGCAGCGTTCCGCCCGGAAGGGTCACCGCATTGCCTTCCAGGTAAGAGAGCATGCTGTTGTGGGCCGCGGTTTGCCCGCCGATGCCGCCGATCGTGAACTGGTTGTCGTAGTCCGCCAGGGCAAGTTGCAGTTCGGGGCTGCCGGAAATGGCCGTTGCCACCGCCGGATTCGTGGTTTGCAGCGTGCCAACCAGGTTGTCGATCCGCGTGACGCTCGTGCTCAACTGGTCGTTGGTAAAGGTGTCCAGGGCGGCCTGGGGTATCGCCTGGAGCTGCGTATTCAACGCGCTGACCTGGTCGTGGCTCAAGCCGCCGTGCTGCGACAACTGCGCGATCTGGTCCTGGGTAAAACCATTGCTCGTCAGGAAGCCCTGGACGTCGCCATGGTTCGATCCTACGTCGAACTGCAAAACGCCGAACGAGTACGTGCTTGCGGCACCACCGGCATAGTTGAACGTATTCAGGTTCGCGGCATTGTTTCCGTTTTCCGTGGAATACAACACCGTGCGCAGCTGGTCCGTGGTGATGCTTGTATTGTCGGGCATAACACTCGATTTCCTGTCATTCGTGGAATCCGGTTAACCGCCGAAGCACTCCGTATTGACGAAGTCGACAAGTGCCTTGTCCGGTTCGTTCTTCGTGGCGACCTTCTGCATGGAGAAGTGGCCGACCATGTCGTCGTTGCATATCTTCACGTCGGATCTGGACGTGTCGTTCTCGAGCGTGCA
>DASYLE010000154.1:0-48027 GCA_036009745.1 Luteibacter sp.
GACGACGAAACGTTTGAGCATATCTGCGTCGTGCTCGAGGCATCGATCAAGCTGTCGCACTGACTTCCTCGAACATGAGCGCATCGCCCCAAAGAATTCGCGAACAGGGTTCGCTCCCACAAGGTCGCGGCAACCTGCTCCTGTGGGAGCGAACCCTGTTCGCGAGTCCTTTGGGGCCGGACCTTTCAATCTGGCCACCATGGATACACGGGGGTCCATCTTAACCAGCGATCGCCCCCAACAGCTTCTCGTTCAACCGATGTTGTTGCGCCTGCCACTCGGCGAGCAGGTCTTCGGCGATCTCTGCCTGGCCGTCGATCGCGCTCAGCCGGCGCTTCAGCCAGGAACGATAGCGGTAGCGGGAAATCTCGCCGGTGACGTCGCTGCCGATCAGGCGATCACGCAAGGTGTCGATCAGGTCCAGCGCATGGTCTTCGGCCAGGCGGCCCTGGTCCCAGTTGGTGCGCGCGACATCTTCGGCGAAGACGTCCTTGTCGATCGACAGGTAGACCGGAAGCGTGGAATCACGCTGTTCGGCGACGAAGGCGGCGACCAGCGAAGCGCTATCGGCGAAGGCGCGAAACGCGCTCCGGAGGCCGATGCGCGCGGCCCAGGCAACGTCGACCCCGCTGCACCAGTAGGTCAGCTTGCGGCGGTAAAGCGGGGTCAGGTAGTTCTCCCACGCATGCCCGCGACCGATATCCGGGGAAGTGATGCCGACGACGTGCACATGCGCGACCCAGGGCATCGCGGCGACGCGGCGTACCCAGGATCCGCAATGCACGCCGAACGGATAGCGCATATTGTCCGGATGATTGTCCAGCACGACGACATCGAACGGACCGTGGTCGCGCAGGCGCTCGATCAGCGGCCAGCTCAGGTGGTGAAAGTCGCCGCTACCCATGAAGACCGTGCCGTAGTCGGCAGGCAGGGTGGCGTCGAGCGCGCGACGGAAACGTCGCAGCGTTCCCAGCGAGCAGCCGAAACGCAGCGCTTCCTGCCAGCTCTCCAGCGGCAACACCAGCCTCCTCGGCAAGGGCCCGACCGAACTGTCGATATCAAGGACTACGGGACGCTTCATGGCGCTCCTGCCAATGCCGATCGCTTTCGAAATGCCCGGCCATGCGTCGCAGTAGCATGCGCACGAACGGATTGCGTGCATACACCGCGTGCCGGGTGAGATGGAAGCTGGCGCCGAGGGACGCCTTCACTTCCGGATCGGTCCAGCCGGCGACGTACTGGCGCAGGCCACGTGCAAGCGCGTATTCCAGGTTGTGCATCCAGCTGACCACATACAGATTGTGCTCCCGCGCGGCCGGATAGGCGAAGCCTATGTACTTGTCGAGCAGGCGGCCGTCGTGCTCGTAACAGAGGTTCCAGCCGATCGTCCGACCTGCGTGCCGGTAGACGAAGACGATGCCGCCGCCGGTCGCATCCTGCAGCACCGCGCGAAAGAAGTCCTCGCTCAGGAGGTCGAAATGGATCTCGCTCTGCGCGTAGACCTGGAGGTACAGCGCATAAAACGCGCCGACCACGGCCGGATCGGCGAAGGCGGTGCCGGTCGGTACCGCATCGATGTCCAGGACGGCGCGCGAACGCAGCTTGCGACGGATGTTCTTCCGACGGCTGGCCGAGAGCCGCTCCAGGTAAGCGTCGGTCGAGGCGAAGTCGATCGCCACCCAGGCCAATGCCTGGCCCTCGAGCATGACGAAGCCCTCGCGCTCACAGGCGTGGACGAAGGCGCGCGAACGGGCGTTCGCGGCCGTACCGAGCAGGGGCGAATCCAGCGGAATGTCCTTGACCACGGTCAGGGCATGCGCCGCGCCACGTCTCAGCGCCGCGGCCAGCCGTCCCGGGTCGGTTGCCGGCAGGGGCGCGTATTCGCTGACCGTGGTGCCAACGAAACCGGTGCGCCAGCGCAACAGGCGCGACCAGTACCGGTACCATGGCAGCCGGGCCAGCCGGCGGTGCAAGGCATCGTCCGCGGTGGTCAGCAGGTCGAACGGGGCGGCGAACAGCGGTATGCCTTCCGGCCCTTCCTTCACGGCGAAGCCGACGGGAGGATGGCGCCGGAAGTGCCGCAGCAAGGCGTCCGGTTCGAGCTGGTTGATGAAAGCCATTCGTAAGATTCGCAGGTCTAGACTCGGTCGACCGTGGCGTCGGCCGGCCATCCATCCAAGGCCGGGACATGGGTCCGGCGGAGCGTGACGATATGAGCCAGAACGTGCAGGACGAGGTCTTCGACATCATCGCCGCCCAGGCGAAGGTCGACCGGGCCACGCTGACGCCGCAAACGACGCTGAAGGACCTCGGCGTGACCTCGCTGGACGCGATCGAGGTGATCTTCGACATCGAGGAACGCTTCGATGTCACCCTGCCCGACCGCGAGGCCAATTTCGATGCCGACACCGTCGGCGGCCTGATCGACGCGGTGAACGAAGCGCTGGCCGCGAAAGAGCAGCCGGCCGGCTGAATCCCCCGAAGGAGTGAATCGATGACGGAGCGGACCCGTGTGGTCATTACCGGCATGGGTGCGGTCAGCGCGCTCGGCCTCGATGCCGCCAGCCTCTGGCAAGGATTGATCGCCGGCCGTTCCGGCATCGGCACCCTGCGCCATCCGCGGGCCGCGGACCTGCGCACGAAGATCGCCGCCCAGGTCCCCGATTTCGATCCGGCCGCGCATTTCGACAGCCGTACCCTGCCCCTGCTCGATCGCGTCTCGCAATTCGCCCTGCTCGCCGCCCGCGAAGCGATCGGCCAGTCCGGTCTTGTCTTCGACGAGACGCTGGGCGAGCGTACCGCCGTGGTCGTCGGTACCGGCGTCGGTGGCGAGACCACGCAGGACGAGCAGAGCCGGCGCCTTTACGCCGAGGATGCACAACGCCTGCATCCACTGACCATCGTGCGCCTGATGACCAATGCACCGGTCAGCCAGATCAGCATTGCCTATGGCCTGACCGGCCCGTCCTTCGCCGTGGCCAGCGCCTGCGCCTCGTCCAACCACGCCATCGCCCAGGCCTATGGCCTGCTGCGCGGCGGACTGGCCGACGTCGCCGTCGCCGGCGGCACCGAAGCCTGCCTGAGCCTCGGTGCAATCCGTGCCTGGGAGGCCATGCGTATCCTTTCCGACGACACCTGCCGGCCTTTCAGCCTGCAGCGTCGCGGCCTGGTGCTCGGCGAAGGCGCCGGCATCTTTGTTCTGGAGACGCTGGAACACGCGCGGCGACGTGGCGCGACCATCCTGGCCGAACTGGCCGGCGTCGGTGCCAGCGCGGACGCGGGCGATATCGTCGCGCCGAAAGCCGCGGGCGCTGCCCGTGCGATGCGCGCCGCGCTCACCGACGCCGGCCGCCACGCCGACCAGGTCGACTACATCAATGCCCATGGCACGGGTACGACGGCCAACGATGCCACCGAGACGCGCGCGATCCGCGAGGTCTTCGCCACGCATGCCGATCGCCTGCTGGTGTCCTCGACCAAGTCGATGCACGGGCATGCGCTCGGCGCTTCGGGCGCACTTGAACTGGTGGCGGTGGTTGGCGCGGTACGTGAGGGTATCGTGCCGCCTACGGCCAATTACCTGGATCCGGACCCGGCCTGCGACCTCGACGTGGTGCCGAACCACGCGCGCGAGCGCGAGGTCAAGCTGGCCTTGTCGAATGCCTTCGCCTTCGGCGGGTTGAACGCCGTGCTCGCCGTCGCGCGCGCGCCCTGACACGGCGGCGACGGCAGGCATGGGGATCACGCGCGCTTGGCGCGCGTGATCAGCTGGTCGAGTAGCGAGATCGCCAGGTCGATTTCCTCGTGGCTGATATCCAGCGACGGGGCGAAGGTGATCACGTTCTTGTACCAGCCACCGACATCGAGGACGAGGCCGATCTTCTTGCCGTCATGCTCGAGGTCGCCGGCCAGGCCGATGTCGACCATCTTGTCGAGCAGTTCCTTGTTCGGCGAGAAGCCGTCGTCGGTGCAGATCTCCGCGCGCAGGGCGAGGCCGAGGCCGTCGACGTCGCCGATTTCCTTGTGCCGCTTCTGCAGGTCCTTCAGGCCATCGAGGAAGTGGCTGCCCTTCTCGGCCACGGTGCGCTCATAGTCCATCTCGTAACCCATGCGGATCACTTCGAGGCCGAGCGCGGTGCCGAGCGGATTGGAGTTGAAGGTGGAATGGGTCGAGCCCGGCGGGAAGATCGTCGGATTGATCAGCTCCTCGCGTGCCCACAGGCCGGACAGCGGGTTCAGGCCATTGGTGAGCGCCTTGCCGAACACGATCACGTCCGGCTGCACGCCGAAATGCTCGATCGACCATAGCTTGCCGGTGCGCCAGAAACCCATCTGGATCTCGTCGACCACCATCAGGATGCCGTACTTGTCGAGCACCTTCTTCAGGTCGATGAAGAAGTTCCGCGGCGGGATCACGTAGCCGCCGGTGCCCTGGATCGGCTCGACGTAGAACGCCGCGTACTCGCACTGGCCGACCTTCGGATCCCACACACCGTTGTATTCGGTTTCGAACAGGCGCTCGAACTGGCGCACGCAGGCATCGGAATATTCCTCCGGTGTCATGCCCTTGGGGCGGCGGAACGGATACGGGAACGGGATAAACATCGCGCGCTCGCCGAAATGGCCGAAGCGACGGCGATAACGGTAGCTCGAGGTAATCGACGAGGCGCCGAGCGTGCGGCCGTGATAGCCGCCCTCGAAGGCGAACATCAGGCTCTTGCCGTTGCGCGCATTGCGCACGATCTTCAGCGAATCCTCGACCGCCTGTGCGCCACCGACGTTGAAGTGCACGCGACCCGGCAAGCCGAACTTGATCTGGGCGTCCTGGGCGATCGTCTTGGCCAGCTCGATCTTGGTCTGGTGCAGGTACTGGCTGGCGACCTGCGGCAGGAGGTCGATCTGATCCTTCAGCACGTTGTTCAGGCGCTTGTTGCCATAGCCGAAGTTGACCGCCGAATACCACATCTGCAGGTCGAGGAAGGGCACGTTGGCGCTGTCATAGATAAAGCTGCCTTCGGCATGCCGGAAGATCTTCGGCGGGTCGACGTAGTGCACGGTGTCGCCGAAGGAGCAGTACTTCGCCTCGTCGGCAAGCAACTGCGCATCGTCGATCACGTACGACGCCGATTTGGTGTTCACGTTCATCCAGTCAGGTCCTCAAAGCTTCGCGAATGCCGGCAGCACGGTCGCGCCGGTGGCCACCAGGGTGCCGTCGAGCAGGGCGGGCAGGAGCTCGACGGCTTCCTCGAAGCCGGTAATGGGTACATAGGGAATGCCGGCGGCGCGGCAGTGTTCGATCAGGCGGTTCTTGGCGAAGACGAAGTCGACGCGGTCCGCCGCGCAGAAATCCGACGCGCCATCGCCGATCAGCAAGGTCTTCGCGCCCGCGCCTCGAGCCTGCTCGACACAAGCGCATTTGCAGGTACCGCTGGCGCAACCTTCGCGGCCGTACGGTGAATCCAGGCGCCACTGGCGCGGCGCCACCGCATTGAGGTGATTCGCCGCGCGCGGCAGGTCGTCCAGGCCGTAACGACCGAGGATCGCGTGGATCGCGTAATCCAGGCCATCGCTGACAATACGGATGGGCGTCCCCGAGGCGCGCGCTTCGCGCACGAAAGCCGGGAAGGCATGATCGATCCACAGGCCATCGAGATGCGCGTCCAGCTCTTCGCGGCTGACATCGAGCAGGCCGACCTGGCCGGCCATGCATTCGCGCGAGCCGATCAGGCCGTCACGCCAGTCGCGTTCCAGCGCTTCCCAGCCGGGACGCGCATAGCGCTCCAGCAGCGAATCGATGACGTCCTCGACGGCGATGGTGCCGTCGAAATCGCAAAGGATGGTCCACGGACTTGGAACGGAAACAGGCACGGGCAACACTCCGACGACCGGTCAGGTTGCGTCGCAGGTTAGGCAGGCTTCCTTTCGGTGTCCTTTCCGCTTTCTTGCAATTTTTATGCTCATATACGGCCATCTTCCCCAGTCCCCCCAAAGGTCGCTCCATGTTCGCGGATAAAACCATCCGGGCCTGCCTGCTAGGCGCCACCCTGCTGCTCGCCTGCGCCTCCCGTGCCGACGAAGCACCTACGGTCGCCCTGGGCGCCGGCGTCGAGCGCATGCCCAGCTGGGTGGGCGCTGATACCCATCGCAACCAGCCGATCCCGTACATCGACATCGATATCCCTGGTTACGGCGAGCTGTCGACCGTGGACGGACTGACCGTGGATTTCATCCAGGGTGAGAAACTGCACGGCGGTATTTACGGCAACTATCTGTGGGGACGCACCTGCGACGATCTCGGCGCGGCCCTGTGCGGCAAGGTCCCCTCATTGTCGCCACGCATCCACGGCGGTGGCTACCTCGAATACAAGTTCGACAAGACCTGGAGCATCGGGACGCAACTCAGCCACGACACGCGCGGCGCCGGCCTGTACGAAGCGATTTACGCCGACTGGCAATTGCCCGATGTCTGGTACATCGAGCATTCGCTGGAAGTGCAGTGGAACGGGACCAATGGCGCCGCGGCACGTCGCTTCTTCGGCGTCACGCCGACGCAGGCAACGGCACTGGGGACCGAGCCATGGCATCCCGGCGCGGGCAGCCAGCTGGCCTATATCGAATATGACGCCTTCGTGCCGACCAGCCGGCAGACGGGCTTCGCCGTGGCGATCAATTACGGACGGTTGCTCGGCGATGCGGCGGACAGCCCGCTGGTACGGCAATTCGGTTCACGCAACCAGCTGGAAACGACGCTGGCATTCGTCTACCACTTCAGCCCGTGAGCGCGTGACGCGAAAGGAGCCGGGCATACATGTTCGCCGGCTTTACCACTTCAGCGATTATCGCGAGTCCAGATCGCCCCATCCGCTTCCTGCACCGGAAACACGCTGACGGGCTCATAGGCCGGCGGACAGGTCACCTCGCCATTGCGCACATCGAAGCGCGCGCCATGCCGCGGGCATTCGACCTCGAAACCGCGCAGGTCACCACCAGCCAACTCACCGCCATCGTGCGTGCAGACGTCTTCAATGGCATAGAGATCGCCGTCGATGTTGTACACGGCTATCGCCGTATCCCCATCCCAGACCACCTTGAATTCGCCCGGCAGCAATTCACTGCGTGTACCGACACGCACCCAGCCGTTCATGCCCGCACCAACGGCTTGACCAGCCATTCGAAACGCAGGTCGTCGCGCTTCGGAATACCGAAACGCTCATCGCCATAAGGGAACGGCCGGAATTCGCCGGTGCGGCGATAACCTCGCCGCCCGTACCAGGCCACCAGTTCGTCGCGCCCTTCGATCACCGTCATTTTCATCCCCGCGCAATGCCAGTCGTGGAGCGCGATGCGCTCCGCCTCGGCGAGCAGCAGCTTGCCCGCACCGCCGCCCTGATGCGCCGGATCCACCGAGAACATACCGAAGTAACACGCGTCGCCGTCGCGCTGGATATGGCAGCAACCACGCAAGACCTCACCATCGAAGCCGAGCAGCACGATGCTGTCGGCATGGGCGATCGTGACTCCCACATCGGTCGCATCGGTGCGCTGCCCATCGAGCAGATCGGCCTCCGTCGTCCAGCCCTGCCGGCTGGCCTCACCACGGTAAGCGGAGGTGACAAGATCCACCACCGCGTCGACATCGGCGGAGGTGGCATGGCGATACGTAAGTTCAAGCGTCGTAGTCATAAGCCGAATGATAAGCCCGCACCCTCGTTCATGACGAGCAGGAAGCCAGGCGATCCCCCATCCAGGGAACACAGCATCGGCCTGGCAGCGGAAGTCCGATCAAGGGCTGGACGGCGATCGGGAAGTCACGGCCCCAACGGACTCGCGAGGCCAGACCTGCACGCTGGCAAAAATGAAAACCTACACGAGCAGCTTGCGCACCTTACGAATTGCCGCAACAAAGGCATCCACCTCGGCCTTCGTATTGTAGAAGGCAAGCGACGCACGCAACGTAGCCGGCACGCCAAAGAACTGCATCAATGGATGCGCGCAATGATGCCCCGACCGCACGGCAACGCCTTCAAGGTCAAGCAAGGTCGCCATATCGTTCGCATGCGCCCCCTCGATCAGGAACGAAATCACCGGCTCCTTCTCGGCGGCACGGCCGACGATACGCAAACCCGGCACCTCGTCCAGAGCGGCCGTCGCATAGGCCAGCAACTCCTGCTCGTAAGCATGGCTGCGCTCGAACCCGATCGCGGCGAGATAATCGATGGCCACCGTCAGCCCGGCGAAACCCGCGATATTCGGCGTGCCCGCCTCGAACCGATGCGGCGGCTCGGCGAATGTCGTCCCGCTGAAGCGGACCTCGCGGATCATTTCCCCACCGCCGAAAAACGGCGGCATCGCTTCGAGGTGCTCGCGTTTCGCCCACAGCGCACCAGTTCCCGTGGGACCGAGCATTTTGTGCCCGGTGACGGCGTAGAAATCGCAACCCAGTGCCTGCACGTCGATCGGCCGGTGCGGTGCCGCCTGCGAGCCGTCGACCAGCAAGGGGATACCGCGTTTGCGGCATTCACGGGCCAGTTCACGGATCGGGTTGACCGTACCCAGCACATTGGAAACGTGGGTGACACAGGCCAGTTTCACTTCCGGCGTGAGCATCTCGACGAACTTTTCGACGATCAACTCGCCACGCTCGTCGATCGGCGCGGCCTTGACCGTCGCGCCAGTACGTTCGGCGACGATCTGCCACGGCACGATGTTCGCGTGGTGCTCCATCACCGTGGTCAGGATCGCATCGCCCGGCTTCAGCCTCGGCAACGCGTAGCTGTAAGCGACGAGATTGATCGCCTGGGTGGTGCCCGACGTGAGGATGACCTCGTTGCGCGACGACGCGTGGAGCAGTGTCGCCAGCCGATCGCGCGCGCCCTCATAAGCTGCCGTGGCTTCCTCGCCGATCTGATGCACGGCGCGGGCGACATTGGCATTGTGCTCGCGGTAATGCCGGTCCACCGCCTCGATCACCACCAGCGGCTTCTGCGAGGTGTTGGCGTTGTCGAAATAGATCAGCGGCTTGCCGTGCATCTGCCGCGACAGCAGCGGGAAATCGGCGCGGATCCGTTCCGGGTCGAGTGGCAGCGCGCGTGGGTCGGGTCGGGCATTCATGCGTCGGTTCCGTTCGTTCGCGACGCGCTTACGCGTCGAGGTCGTCAGTCGGCAGGTGCGCCATCAGCAGCGCGCCAAGGTGTTCGCGAAGCGGCTCGTTGTCCAGCGACTGCAGTGCGGCGCGACAGAAGGCCAGGGTCAGCAGGCTGCGCGCCTGTGCCAGCGGAATACCGCGCGAGCGCAGGTAGAACAGCGAGCGCTCGTCGAGCTGGCCGATGGTCGCGCCGTGCGCGGCCTTGACCTCGTCGGCGTAGATCTCGAGTTCCGGCTTGGTGTCGATCTCGGCCTGCGCCGAGAGCAGCAGGTTCTTGTTGCTGAGGTTCGCGTCGCTGCCATCGGCACCTTCGGCAACCAGGATCGCCCCGCGGAATACACCACGCGAACGACCGTCGGCGACGCCGCGCCACAAGGCGTTCGAGCGTGTATCGCGGGCGAGATGGCGTACGTCCAGCTGGGTGTCGACATGCTGGCGATCGCGCAGGGTAAAGACGCCATGCGAATCGAAGCTGGCGCCATCGCCGGCGAGTTCGGCGCGCAGTTCGTGGCGCACCAGGGCACCGCCAAGTTCGAGCGCATGTACGGCGGCATGCGCGCCGGCGCCCAGGCGAAGGTGGTTGCGCCGGACCAGGGTGGCCTGGGCGGAAGCATCCTGCAGCAGGGTCAGGCGCAGGTCGGCGCCATCGCGCACATCGTAGTCGGCGACCAGGGTACCGAGTTGGATGGCATGGCCGATGGCGACATGATGCTCGACCAGGTCGAGCGTCGCGCCCTCGCCGAGTTCGACCAGGACGCGCGCATGCCAGGCAACGTCGCTGGCGACGCCGACATACACGATATGCAGCGGTGCCGCGATCCGTACGCCGGCGGCGACTGCAAGGACCACGCCATCGCCGGCAAGCGCTGCATTCAGACGCGCGAAGCCGTCGGCGGCGTCCTGATAGTGCCGCGCCAGCGCGAAACGCAGCGGCTCGGCCGATTCGGTGAGTGCGCGCGACAGCGGTCGCAGCGAAAGGCCGTCGGCGAGATCATTCAACGAGGACAGATCGTCGCGGAACACGCCATCGACGAATACCATGCGCGTGCCGTCCACGCCCGGCAGCGCGAGGGCATCGCGGTCCACCTGCGCGGCGAGTGCGGACGCGGGGTCGACCGCACCGAAGCTGCGCTGCGCGAGCGCGCGCAGCGCGGTGTACTTCCACGCTTCCTGGCGCTGGTCAGGCAGTCCCGAGGCAACGAAGGCCTCGAGGTTCTCGCGACGCGCCGTGTCCAGCCAGGCGACACCGCTACCCGGCAGAGGGTGCGCGCCCGCCGCGTCCAGCACCGACTGCACGAAGGGCGTGCGGCTGGTGGAGGCTCCGGTCATGCCTTGGCTCCGGCAAGTTCTGCGCGGGCCAGTTCCGGATGATGGTCGGCAAGCCAGGCATAGCCCTGCTCCTCGAGCTTGAGGGCGAGGCTCTTGTCGCCGCTTTCGACGATACGGCCACCGGCCAGCACATGCACGTAGTCCGGCTCGATGTAGTCGAGCAGGCGCTGGTAGTGCGTGACGATGACGAAGGCGCGATCGGGCGAACGCAGCGCGTTCACGCCTTCGGCGACCTGCTTGAGCGCGTCGATGTCCAGGCCCGAATCGGTCTCGTCGAGGATCGCCAGTTTCGGCTCGAGCACGGCCATCTGGAAAATCTCGTTACGCTTCTTCTCGCCACCGGAGAAACCTTCGTTGACCGCGCGATGCAGCAGGTCGTCGGAGATCTGCATCACCTTGAGCTTCTCGCGCACCAGCTTCAGGAAACGCATCGAGTCGAGCTCTTCCTCGCCACGATACTTGCGCTGGGCGTTCAACGCCGCGCGCAGGAAGTAAGTGTTGTTCACGCCCGGAATCTCGACCGGATACTGGAAGGCCAGGAACACGCCTTCGGCAGCACGCTCTTCGGGTTCCAGCGCGAGCAGGTCCTTGCCGCGATAGGTCACCGTCCCGGCGGTGACTTCATAGCCTTCGCGGCCGCTAAGCACGTTAGCCAGCGTGGACTTGCCGGCGCCGTTCGGGCCCATGATGGCGTGCACTTCGCCCGCCTTCACGTCCAGCGAAAGGCCCTTGAGGATTTCCTTGCCTTCGACACGGGCATGGAGGTTTTCGATCTTCAACATGGTTTTTCCTGATATCCGGTACTTAGCCGACGGCGCCTTCGAGCGACACTTCCAGCAGTTTCTTGGCCTCGACCGCGAACTCCATCGGCAGCTCGCGGAAGACCTGCTTGCAGAAGCCGTCGACGATCATCGACACCGCATCCTCCTCGCCGATGCCGCGCGAGAGGCAATAGAACAGCTGGTCGTCGGAAATCTTCGAGGTGGTTGCCTCGTGCTCGACGATGGCAGTGGGATTTTTCACTTCCATGTACGGAAAGGTGTGCGCACCGCACTTCTTGCCGATCAGCAGCGAATCGCACTGCGTGTAGTTGCGTGCACCCTCGGCACCCTTCTCGATCTTCACCAGGCCGCGATAGCTGTTCTGGCCATGCCCGGCGCTGATGCCCTTGGAGACGATCTTCGACTTGGTACCCTTGCCGATATGGATCATCTTGGTGCCGGTGTCGGCCTGCTGGCGATGGTGGGTCAAGGCCACCGAGTAGAACTCGCCCACCGAACGATCGCCGCGCAGCACACAGCTGGGGTATTTCCAGGTGATCGCCGAGCCGGTTTCGACCTGGGTCCAGGAAATCTTCGAATCGGCGCCGCGGCAATCGCCGCGCTTGGTCACGAAGTTGTAGATACCGCCGACGCCGTTCTCGTCGCCGGGGTACCAGTTCTGCACGGTGGAGTACTTGATCTGCGCACGCTCGAGCGCGACCAATTCGACCACCGCCGCATGCAGCTGGTTCTCGTCGCGCATCGGCGCGGTGCAGCCTTCCAGGTACGAGACATAGGCATCGTCCTCGCAGATGATCAGGGTGCGTTCGAACTGCCCGGTATTGATCGCGTTGATGCGGAAATACGTCGACAGCTCCATCGGGCAACGCACGCCCTTCGGGATGAAGACGAAGCTGCCATCGGAGAACACCGCGGAATTGAGCGCGGCGAAATAATTGTCGCCGGTCGGCACGACGCTGCCCAGGTATTGCTGGACCAGGTCGCCGTGCTCACGGATCGCCTCGGACATCGAGCAGAAGATCACGCCGACCTCGGCCAGTTCCCTGCGGAAGGTCGTGCCGACGGAGACCGAATCGAACACCGCGTCGACGGCGACACCGGCGAGCCTGGCGCGCTCGTGCAAGGGAACGCCGAGCTTCTCGTAGGTCTCGAGCAGTTTAGGATCGACGTCGGCGAGCGACTTCGGGCCGGCTTTCGGCGCGGCGTAATAGCTCACCGCCTGATAGTCGATCGGGGCGATCTTCAGCTTTGCCCAATCCGGTGTCGGCATGGTCAGCCAGTGGCGGTAGGCCTTCAACCTCCACTCGGTCATCCACTCCGGCTCCAGCTTGATCGCCGACAACTGACGGACGATGTCCTCGCTCAGGCCGGGCGGCAGGCTGGTCATCTCGATATCGGTGACGAAGCCGGCTTCGTAGCGACGGTTCAGGGCCGCCTCGACCTCGGCGTTGTCACGGACCGGGGCTGCGTTCTCGCGCATAAGGTTTTCACTCTCAATCATGAATCGTGGCTCCCGCCGCCTGCTCGCGCGCACCTGCCAGCATGTGGGCCAGGGTCACGCCGCGCAGCACGCCATCCAGCGCGCCGCTCACCTGTTGCCAGCTGCCGCGCACACCGCATTGCGACTCGCGCTCGCACTGGCCCTGGGCGACGCTGCATTCGGTCATGCCAATCGGGCCTTCCATCGCCACGACGATATCGGCGAGGCTGATCTGCCCCGCCGGTCGCGCCAGGCGGTAACCGCCGTTGACGCCGCGAAACGATTCGACCAGGCCGGCATGGCCCAGCAGCTTGAGCAGCTTGCTGACCGTCGGCAATTCCAGATGTGCGTCGTCGGCGATCTGCGCCGTGCTGAGCACGTCGTCTGGATGCGCGGCGATGCAGGTCATCACCACGGTTGCGTAATCGGTCAACCGGCTGACACGGAGCATGGAAGGGGACTGGCTCGAATCGGGACCAAAATGGTACTGATTTAGCGCCCCCGGCGCAATATCCAGACCCTGTTGCGGCGCACCATATGCGGGCTAATGGTGCAAACGCTTGCGCGACATGGAGGCAAACCAACCATGAAAGCGGCCCGTCGCGCCAAGTAATCATTGATTTTAATGACCTTTATCGAGTGGCACGTTACCTGCTCTTCCCAGCCGTATCAGCCATGACGGGAGGGGCGAATGAAGTGGATCAACGCGATCATCAAGCCGTTTACGCTGGACGACGTCCGTGAGGCGCTGGCCGAAGCCGGCGTTCAGGGCATGACGGTCACCGAGGTGAAGGGCTTTGGCCGCCAGCACGGCCATACCGAGCTGTACCGGGGGGCTGAGTACGTCGTCGATTTCCTGCCCAAGCTGAAGATCGAGATCGCGGTTACCGACGACCAGGTCGAACGCGCCATCGAGGCGATCTCGGGCGCCGCGCGCACCGGCAAGATCGGCGACGGCAAGATCTTCGTGATCGACCTGGAACAGGCGATCCGCATCCGTACCCAGGAGGTCGACGCCGATGCGCTCTGATATCCGCCTTCGCCTCGCCGCGTTCGCCCTGCTCTTCGCCGCACCGCTATCCGCGCTGGCGCAAGCCGCCGCGCCGGCCAAACTGGACAGTGGCGACACCGCGTGGATGCTGACCGCGACCATGCTCGTGTTGCTGATGACGATTCCCGGGCTCGCACTCTTCTACGGCGGCATGGTCCGCGCGAAGAACCTGCTTTCGGTACTGATGCAGTGCTTCGCCATCACCGCGCTGGTCACCGTGCTCTGGGTGGTCTATGGCTATAGCGCCGCGTTCGACACGACAGGCATGCAAGCCGGCGTCACCAACCTGCACTCCTTCATCGGCGGCACCGGACACGCGATGCTGGCCGGACTGAAGCCGGGCAGCCTGTACAACAGCGTGCCCGAAAGCGTGTTCATCATGTTCCAGATGACTTTCGCGATCATCACGCCTGCGCTGATCGTCGGCGCCATCGCCGAGCGCATGAAGTTCTCCGCCCTGTTGCTATTCACCGGCCTGTGGTTCACCGTCGTCTACCTGCCGATCGCACATATGGTCTGGGGCGGCCCCGGCTCCCTGCTCGGCGACCTCGGCGTGATCGACTTCGCCGGTGGCACCGTGGTGCATATCAATGCGGGCATCGCCGGTCTGGTCGGCTGCCTGGTGATCGGCAAGCGCCGGGGCTTTCCGCACACCGCGATGCCGCCGCACAACCTCGGCTACACCCTGGTTGGCGCGAGCATGCTCTGGCTCGGCTGGTTCGGCTTCAACGCCGGCTCGGCGGTGGCCGCCAACGGCAGTGCCGGCATGGCCATGCTGGTGACCCAGATCGCCACCGCCGCCGCGGCGATCGGCTGGACCGCCGTCGAATGGCTGACCCATCGCCGGCCAAGCGTGCTCGGCATCGCGTCGGGCGCCGTTGCCGGTCTTGTCGCGATCACCCCCGCCGCCGGCACCGCCGGACCGGGTGGCGCGCTGGTGCTTGGCCTGCTTGCCGGCGTGATCTGTTTCTTCTGCGCCACGAAGCTCAAGCGTTACTTCGGCTACGACGACTCACTCGACGTGTTCGGCGTGCATGCCATCGCCGGTATCGTCGGCGCCCTGCTTACAGGTCCGCTCGCCGCACCCGCACTCGGCGGCTTCGGCACGGTCACCGACCTGGGCGCGCAGTTGTGGATCCAGTGCAAGGGCGTGGCCTTCACCGTGGCCTGGAGCGCCGTACTGAGCTACGCCATCCTCAAGCTGATCAAAGTCACGATCGGCTTGCGTGTGGATGAAGAGCAGGAACAGGTCGGCCTGGATATCGCGCTGCATGAGGAACGCGGTTACAACCTGTCCTGATCGGCGGCACTTTTTTGCTCGTCATGCCGGCGTATTTCAATCAAGGGCAAGATGGCGATCGGGAAGTCACGGCCCCGTTGAGCAGTGAGGTCGGCGGGGACGATCAGGCCGCGTAGCGGGGGAGGCATGGATGCCGACAGTACAAGGCCTGGATTCCCAGCCCGCGGTCACTGCTGTCGTGTCTCCGGAGTTTCCCCGGACAGCAATGCGCCTGCGCCGGGATGACGACGGCAGCCGGACCACAGCGAAGCCTGTGTCACGACAAGTTACGGACGGACGGCGGTGACCTCGATCTCGATCAGGAAACCGGGGCTGGCCAGCGCAGCGACCTGCACGGCGGAACGCGAGGGCAGTTTCGGCTGTTGCGCGGTGCCGAAGTACTGGCGATAGCCTTCCATGAAACCGGCGAAGTCCATCTTGCCGCCCTTGGCCGGATCGCCGACCAGGAAGACCTGCATCTTCACCACGTCGCCCATCGACAGGTTCATGGTCTTCAACTGCTTCTCGATCGCGCCGAGTGCGCCAACGGTCTGCGTCTTGGTATCGCCATAGGCTTCCAGGCTACCCTTCGCCGCGCTGGCATTGGCCACCGGCGGCACCACCCCGCTCAGGAACACGATCGACTTGCCGGCGGGCACTTCCACCGCGGCGGAAATCGGGAAATCGCTGCCGGGGATCTTGTAGCGCACGACATCCTGCGCAAGCAAAGGAAAACTCGTGAGTAGCAAGGCAAGCGTGGCAAAGCGGAACGAAGTACGCATGGAGCCTCCTAGGGACGCATCGCCTTGACGTCGGCGGCGCTGATGGTATCGCTGTAATGATTGCCGAAATGCGAGCGCAGGTAGTTGACCACGCCGGCGACCTGTTCATCGCTGAACAGCCGCCCGAAGGGTGGCATCGCGCCGCGACCGTTGAGCACCATCGCCATCGGGTACTGCGGCGATGCGAGCTTGGGATTGCCCGCCAGCGCAGGATACGTGCCGGCACCCTGCGCACCTTTCGCATCCGCCATGTGGCAGCCCTGGCAGATGTGGGTGAATATCTGCTCGCCGTTGGCCTTCTGCTGCGCCTCGTGATCGAGGAAGGCCGTGCCCGATTGCGCATGGGCATGCGGGGCGACACCGGCCGCGGCGATCAGCGCGATGAGTAAAGCGCGACCCGTCCGGTTCATGCCCTGCTCCCTGCGCTCACGCGCGCGTGCAGGCGCTCGACCGCGCTCAGCGAGGAAAGGATCGCGCCTTCCTGCCAGGCCGGAAGATAGGAAGCGTGTTCGCCGGCCAGGGCGATGCGGCCATCGATCTTGCAGATATCGGCGTAGTGTTTTTCGCGTGCCTCCTCCGACCACAGGCCGAAACAGCCGAGCGTGAACGGCGAGCGATGCCAGCCCACCGAGATGCCGTTCTCGAACTCCTCGCGATACTGCGGATGGATCTGGCTACCGTACGCGACGGCCTGGCGCACACGCTCGTCCGGATCGAGGGCGGTGAACTCGAACGAATCGATACCGAAGGTGTACGAGCCGAGCAGCACGCCCTTCTTCGTGCCGAAGCCATGGCTTGGATAGGACAGCATGCCGATCGGCAGGTCGGTGTAACCGACGCCACCGTAGATCGCATCGTCCTCTTCCCAGAAGCGCCGCTTGAACTGCAGGCCGACCTTGGCCGATGCCGCATACGGCACCGCCGAGATCGCCGCCGCCATGGGCTCGGAGACGTTCATCGGGATCTGGCTGAGGATGGATAGCGGGATCGTGCAGATGCACCAGTCCGCATGGGCCTGCTGCGTGCCGCCGGGCGACGTCGTGTCCTGCCAGTGCGCGGTAACGCCATGGTCGTCCTGGACGATCGAGGTCACCTTGGCGTTGTAGCGGATCAGCGAACCGACTTCGCGCACGAAGGCCTTGCCGATCATGTCCATGCCGCCGACCGGCTGCATCAGCGAGGGCTGGTACTCATACATGTCACCGACGATCAGGCTGCCCCAGAGCTTGGAGCCGAGGACGTCGTGCAGGCCCACCGGTTTGGAAAATTCCGGCTTGCCATCGGGGCCACCATCCGCATCGCGCGCATAACCGCGACGGTCGCTCGTGCCGTTGTTCATCGCATAGCTGAAATTCTTGTCCAGTGCGCCCCAGCTGCGCAGCGATTCGAGCAGGATCTCGCGATCCTCCTTGCTTACCGCCTCGTCGAGCTTGCCTTGCCGGGTGGCCTTGGCCAGGAGCTCGGCGATGCCACCCTGGAAATCCGACCTGACCTCGCGATAGCGCTGCGGCTTGCCACCGAAGGCATCCTGGCGATGCACGTAGACGTTGCCGTTGATCTGCACGAAGGGTTCGAGCGCCACACCCAGCCGCTTGCAGTAATCGAGCAGTCCGTGATGGTGATAGGGAATGCGCCAGGGGCCGGGATTGAAGTACTGGCCCTGGTCGAAACGGCAGGTCTGCGTGTGTCCACCGAGTTCGGTGTACCGATCGCCGCCGCGGAGCGTCCAGTTGCGGCCGCCCGCGCGAGCGTTGTATTCGAGCACCTGCACCTTGTAGCCGGCACGACTCAGTTCGTAGGCCGCGACCAGCCCGGCCAGGCCCGCACCGAGGATGAGCACCGACGTGCCCTTTGCCCCGCCCTCCAGTTTCGGCGGCGCGCGCCAGCTGGATTCGGCGGCAAGACCCAGGCCGCTCATGGCCTGGTACATCAGGGCACCGCCGCCGGCGACGCCAATCATCCGCAAAAGCTCGCGACGCGATGTCGACGATGGTTTGCCGTGGTCCTGCATCGAATCTCCCCTACCCTTGTCGGCCAAGCTAAACACAGCGGCACCCCGCCAACAACTGCTGGAAGGTTCTAAACTCCCCGTCAACGATCCATCGACGATGCCCATGCCTTCCAACGACGAACGAAGCGCCGCCCGCCTCGACTGGGCCCGCGCTGCCACCGGCAACCGCGCGCTCGACCTTGCGCCCGCCTCCGCCGACGCCAGCTTCCGCAGTTACTGGCGCGGCCAGGACGGCGAGCGCAGCGTGATCGTGATGGACTCGCCACCGGCCCTGGAAAACCCGCGGCCATGGCTGGAGATCGGCGCACGCCTGGACAAGGCGGGCCTGCACGTCCCCGCCGTCTATGCGGCCGACCCCGGGATCGGCTTCCTGTTGATCGAGGATCTCGGCCAGCGCACCTACCTCGGCGAACTGGACGATCGCAGCGTCGATGCGCTCTACGCCGATGCACTCGACGCCTTGCTGCGCATGCAGACCCATGCCGACGCTGCCGGCCTGCCGCATTTCGACACGGCCTGGCAGACCATGGAACTGGAGCTGATGCCGACCTGGTTGCTGGAAAAGCACCTTGGTCGCACGCTCGAATGCGGCGACTGGGATGTGATCGAGGTGGCCTTCCGGGTCATCCTCGACAGTCTGGCCGCCCAGCCGCGCGCCTTCATGCACCGCGATTATCACAGCCGCAACCTGATGATCGTCGACCGGCACAATCCTGGCGTGATCGACTTCCAGGGCGCGATGACCGGCCCGGTGACCTACGACCTCGCCTCGGTACTGCGCGACTGCTATATCGTCTGGGACAACGAGCGCGTCGAGGGCTGGGTGGAAAGCTATCGCATGCGCCTGCGCCACGCGCACCTGATCGGCGAAGAAGTCGATACCGATCGGTTCCAGCGCTGGTTCGACATGGCTGGGCTGCAGCGGCACATCAAGGTGCTCGGCCTGTTCTGCCGGCTCTGCTACCGCGACGGCAAACCCGCCTACCTCGACGACCTGCCCCGTGTGCTCTCCTACGTCACCAGCGTGGCAAGGCGCCACCACGAACTGGTCGACTTCGCCGACCTGCTCGAACGCATGGTCGGCGAGCGCGACCTTCGCGTGCCGGCATGAGACACGCCCTCGTCCTGGCTGCCGGTCGTGGCGAACGCATGCGACCGCTGACCGGACACACGCCCAAGCCCTTGCTGCATGTCGGCGGCAAACCGCTGATCGTCTGGCACCTGGAAAAACTCGCCGCCGCCGATGTGCGCTACGTGGTGATCAACACCTCGCATCTTGCCGAGCAGTTTCCGGCCGCGCTCGGCGATGGTTCGCGCTGGGGCATGCGTATCCGCTACGCGTACGAGGGCCCTGAACCGCTGGAAACCGGTGGCGGCATGCGCAACGCGCTGGCCCTGCTCGGCCCCGAGCCGTTCATAGCGGTCAGCGCGGATATCTGGAGCGATTACGACTACGCCGCCCTGCCCAACGAGCCGACCGGCCTTGCCCATCTGGTCATGGTGCCCAATCCGGCCTGGCATGCAGGCGGCGACTTCGTTCTTGGCCAGGGGCAACTCACGGAAACGGGCAACGGCGAGCGCCTGACTTTCGGCAATATCGGTGTCTACCGTCCCGAGCTGGTTCGCGACGAAGCACCCGGCGCGTTCAAACTGTTGCCCATATACCAACGGGCAATGCGGGAAGGCCGACTCGGTGGCGAGCGCTACGACGGCTTCTGGCGAAACGTCGGCACACCGGCACAACTCACCGAGCTGGATGCGCAACTCGTCGCCGGCTAGCGCGGAGACAAATCGTTCGCGCCTGGATCGTCCGCGCGTTCCGTATCCATATATGAAGGCACGGGCATCATGCCGGGCGTATTGCATGGACGCCGCAGACAGATGCCAGCCGTTGAACTCTTCGTTATAGCCGTTATTGCCTTTGCCGTCAGTTCCGTCAGCGGCGGCGGCGCCGGGTTGCTGCTGATGCCGCTTCTTGGGGCCACGCTTCCGACCAGTCAGGTCCCCGCGGCGCTGTCAGTGGGCAGCACGATCAGTTCGATGTCGCGCATCGTGCTGTTCACCCGCAGCATCCAGTGGAGGATCGTACGCTGGTTCGTGCCCGCCGCCATTCCGGCGGCATGGCTGGGCGCCTGGTTGCTAAGCCATGTCAATCCGCTTTACCTGGAAATGGCGCTCGCGCTGTTTCTTCTTGCCAATCTTCCTTTACTGATCAGGCCAAACAAGGGCTCTGCTTCCGAACAACGCATGCCGCTGTATATGCTCAGCGTCATTGGCGCCGCGGCCGGCTTCGTCTCCGGACTGACCGGTGCGGTCGGCCTGCTCTTCAACCGCTTCTACCTGCACTATGGCCTGGTGAAGGAAAGCGTGATCGCCACGCGTGCAGCCAATGAAATCATCCTGCATGCGCTCAAGATCGCCCTGTATGCATCTTTCGGACTGCTTACCCCGCGAGCGATGGCCTATGGATTGCTGATCGGCGTCGCCGCCCTCGTCGCGACATGGCTGACGAAGCGGGCCCTGCCGCACATCAGCGAAACCTGCTTCAAACGGGCGGGCTATGGCGCCATGGTTCTGGCCGGTGTGGTGATGCTCGGCAATGCGACCACCGGCATCGCGCGGCAGAACGATATAGGTATGCAGTCGGCGCTACATGGGAGCGCGTTCCACGGCTCGTTGCAGTGGCGGGAAGCGACGTTCTCGCTGGAGTTCAAATTCGCCGAGGGCTTCGAAATCGAGAAGGTCATCGACATCGACGAACTGCCCGCCGAGCGGAAGGCGCTGGCCATGACTCTCATCGAGGGCGCCGACGACGTCGTGGTGGAGAAGGTTTATACGATCAGCCGGCTCTATTACGAAA
The DNA here is from genome assembly GCA_036009745.1 of Luteibacter sp. Taxonomy (GTDB): domain Bacteria; phylum Pseudomonadota; class Gammaproteobacteria; order Xanthomonadales; family Rhodanobacteraceae; genus Luteibacter. The sequence continues at coordinate 20,720 of DASYLE010000154.1, forward strand.
TCTACGCTTACCGGAACGGTGAACTGAGCAAACACGACATCTAGGGAGCCTCCGATCGACGCCTGCCGGACCGGCTATTCATGTCCCGGATCGATATGCCGCAATCGTTCGTGGCCGAAGGCGAAGGCCTCCTTGAACGCGCTGGTGATGTCAACGAAATCGACCGCGCCCTCGCTGGTTTCGATCTCTTCGCCTTGCGTATCGAGGATGCGGTAACTCGAACGGTAAACACTGCCGCCATCTGCGCCGTCCCGACGGACGGCCTTGGCGATGACACGAAACTTACTATGACTCTCCACACTTTTCCCCTTCAGCCGTACCGGACCATCCTGACCCTTGCACGCTCGCGGCGCAAGGGTCGATCCGGGGAGTCTGGGACGGGATCGTTTCGCGACGGCGACATCGCGTCAGCGTCGTGTCGTGGCTGCGAGAGACGTGACGCGCGTGACTGCCGGCATCGATACACGTCTTCCGGCATGCCCACGGATTTGCCGACGGAAACCGGTGCGAAGATCACCCTGCATTCGCTGAGCGGTACGCAGTGCCGTGTAATGATTCAGAGCCTGGACGGTTGCCCCGCCGGCACGGCGATCGCCGCCCTGGCATCCGGCGTCGCTGGCGCGACGGGCATCGGGCCATCCATGTGATGCTCGGCGGGATGAAAGATGGGCGCGGACGGCAGGGCGGGACCCCCGTCGGCCAGTTCCGGCGATAGCGCGGCTTTGGCCGCCTGGTCGGTCATCACCACGATGCTGATCCGCCGGTTGATCGGCGCGCCGGGGTTGACCTTGTCGAACGGCACGGATGCGGCAAGGCCGACCACGCGCGCCACCTTCTCCGTCTGCATGCCACCCTCGACCAGGGTGCGCCGCGCGGCGTTCGCCCGGTCAGCGGACAGCTCCCAGTTGCTGTACTGGTCGCCGCCGCGCGTATAGGGCGCGTCGTCGGTGTGGCCGGAGATGCTGATGCTGTTCGGCACCTGGTTAACGAAGGCAGCCAGCTCGTGGAGTATCTGCACGGTATAGGGCTTCAGCGCACCGCTACCGGTATCGAACATCGGGCGGTTCTGTTTATCGACGATCTGGATGCGCAAGCCTTCGGAGGTGATGTCGAGCAGCAGCTGGTCCTTGAACGGTGCCATCGCCTGGCTCTTGGCGATCGCTTCCTCGAGGTCCTTCATCAGCGCTTCCAGGCGCTTTTTCTCCTGCTCCTGCGCCACCTTCTTGACCTCGTCGGCCGAGGCCTTGGCCGGATCGAACTGGGTGTCCTTGCCGGGACCGCGCGGCAGGTCCATCGCGCCGCCGAGCTTGATCATGCTGGTACTCGCCCCGCCCGGGCCGTTCTTGCCCGAAGGCGCCATGGTCGAGGTGCCCTGGGTCATGCTCGGATTCTTGAAATAGTCGGAAATCGCGGCGCGCTGCTGCTTGGTGCCGGCACCGATGATCCACATCACCAGGAAGAAAGCCATCATCGCGGTGACGAAATCGGCATAGGCAACTTTCCACGCGCCACCGTGATGGCCGTGCTTCCGGCGCTTCGCGCGCCTGACGATGATGACCGAAGCCCGGTTCTCGCTCACCAGCCGGGCCTCAGCGTGCCGTCTTCAGATGGGTTTCCAGGCTCTGGAAAGTCGGCCGCGACTTGCCCGCCAGCGACTTGCGGGCGAACTCGACCGCTACCATCGGGTTGTAGCCCCTGAGGTTGGCGAGCAGCGCGGTCTTCACGCACTCGAAGGCCTTGCCGTCTTCCTGCGCGCGGTTTTCCATCGCGGCCGCGAGCGGGCCGACGAAACCGTAGCAGAGCAGGATGCCGAGGAAGGTGCCGACCAGGGCGCCGGCGATATGCGCGCCGATCGCCGACGTGTCGCCATCGATGTTGGCCATCGTGGTGACGATGCCGAGCACGGCGGCGACGATACCGAAACCGGGCAGCGCGTCGGCCATCTTCGATACCGCCAGCGCGGGCGCCTCGGCGTCGTGGTGATGCGTTTCCAGCTCGACGTCCAGCAACTGCTCGAGCTCGTGCGGATCCATGTTGCCGCCGACGATCAGGCGCAGGCAGTCGGTGGTGAAATCGATCAGGTGGTGCTCACGGATCAAGCGCGGATACGCGGAGAAGAGGCTGCTTTCCGCCGGGTCCTCGATATGGGATTCCAAGCCGAGCAGGCCTTCCTTGCGCATCTTTACGAAGATATCGTAAAGCAGCGAAAGCAGGTCGACGTAATCCTGCTGGCGGTACTTCGGCCCCTTGAACAACGCGCCCATGTCGCGCAGCGCCGCCTTCACCATCACCGGCGAGTTGGCGCTCAGGAAGGCACCCGCGGCGCCGCCACCGATGATCAGGAACTCGTAGGGCTGCCACAGGGACAGTATCTGCCCGTGCGACAGGACGAAGCCTCCCACCACGCTGACGAGGACGATGACGAAACCGACGAGAACCAGCATGGCGCATGCATCCGTACGAACATGAAGGCTTATCGGCCGTTCGCGGGGTTTATTGAGGATCGATTTCGGCGGAATCCGCCAGGCCTTCGTAACGCGGGAAAGCGAGGGTGATCCGGGTGCCTGCGCCGGGCTCGGACGCGACGTCGACGAAGCCGCCGCCCTGGGCGACCATGCCATAGACCTGGGCCAGGCCCAGGCCGTTGCCGCCGGGCTTGGTCGTGAAGTACGGCTCGAACAGGCGCTGGCGAACCTCCTCGGTCATGCCCGTTCCGGTATCGGTAACGCTGATCGTGACATAGGACCCTGGCCGCCGGTCCACGAAATCGCTCTCGGCCATCGATGGCACCTCCTGCGTGCCCAGTTGCAACTCGATCTCACCGCCGCGCGACATGGCGTCGCGCGCATTGATGCACAGGTTCAACACCGCCTGCTCGAGTGCGTCGCGATCGCCGTGCATGGGCAGGCCGAGGCCCGGGTCATTGACGACGAGGCCGACCTTGCCGCCCATGCCATGTCGGGCGAAATCGGCCAGTTCGCGCACGATGTCGCCCAGGTCCAGCGTTTCGCGACGCGCCTGGTTGGTCCGCGAGAAGGCCAGCAGGCGGCGGGTCAGCGCCGCCGCATGGCGCGTGCCTTCGGTCGCGTAACGGAGCATTTTCTGCTGCTGCGGGCTCAAGGTCTCCTTGAGGTCGTCCAGGCCACTCAGGCTGACGATCACGATCTGCAGCATATTGTTGAAATCGTGGCCCAGGCCACTGACCAGTTGGCCGATCGCCTGTTGTTTCTGGGCCTGCCTGGTCGTCTCCTCGGCCATGAGCAGGGCGGCGGAGGCGAGGCCCAACTGGCTGCTCAGCGAGGCGACCCGGTCTTCGGCCACGCGTCGCGCAGCGCCTTCGCCGCGCCAGCGCCGCATCAGCACGTCATAACGCTCGGTCGACTCGCTTGCCAGACCGAGTGAGGTGTTCAGGCGACCCTGCAAGGTCGTATTGATCGACTCCAGGACGAATTGCAACTGCATGCGCTCACTGACATCGCGACTGACCGCGATCAGACCGGTCACCCGTCCGTCCGGCTCCCGCACCGGCGTGATCGAAACGTCCCACCAGCGCTTTTCGTCGTCCTTGCCGGGACGCGCGCAGAGCAGTTCCGCGCGCTCGCCGGTCGCCGCCAGCGCCACGGCGGCCGCGACCATGGGCCGGGACTCCTCCGGCCATAACTCGAACCACGAGGTACCGACCATCGCCCTGGCGCTTTCCAGGCCGAGCATCGCGCACGCGCGGCCGCTGATAAAACGGATCGAGCCGGAGAGATCGAGCTCCTTCATGCAGTCCGTGGAGGCTTCGACGAAACGTCTGTCCCGGTTATCCGCCTGCGACATCGAACCTGTCTCCTTCACCGCGTCAGTCGACGTGCCCGGATGGGCTCGCCGTGGTTGTTGTCACGACAGCTCACGATACGCCTACATGCGTTCAATCACAGTCGTGGCGCCTGGGATCCCCGGGCCGGGCACAAGGGCCACCATGACCATCGCCGCGACCGTTGTGCTAATCGTCGAGGATGATCGCAATGTCCTCGATATCACTGGCCTGCTTCTGGAATCGGCCGGCTACGAGGTGGTCACCGCGTCGAATGCCAACGAAGGACTGGCTGCCATGGCCAGGCGGCCGGATATCCGCCTGATCTGCACGGATGTGAACATGCCCGGCGGCATGGACGGCATCGCCATGATCCAGGAGGTGCGTCGCCGCGGCTTCGATCGTCGGATCCTGGTGGTATCCGGCGACATCGGTGATGCCCGTCAGCGGATGGACCCCGACATGGCTTTCCTGGCCAAACCCTACGATCGCCGCGCACTGCTCGAGGCCGTGGAAAACGCCCTGGCCGCCTGAGGCGGCCAGCCGGATCAGTCGTCGAAGCCTGTCTCTCCCTCGGCAAAAACCGGCGTACCGTCGGCTTCCAGGTCGAGCATCTTGCTCAGGGCGAGCTCGGCGGCCGCCTCGGCGGATTCCAGCGTGCGGAAACTGCGATTCTCGTAGACGGCGAAGTACTGCGGGAAACCGCGTTTCAGCGGGATCACCGCGATATAGGCGGTAAACCTGGACCCCTCGGGCGAGGCGCCCGTGCGCGCTACGTAGTCGTCGAAAGTCCGCTCGGCCATGCCGTGAGTGTCCAGATGTCGTCAAGCGTGGAAGTGTAACCCGCCCGGTCGCGGGCCGCGGGGCAGCGCCTTCTCGCACTTGCCGAAATCCGGTTTCTCGGGTATTTCCTCAGACGAGTTTGTAGGGTTTCCCCTACAAACAGGACCACTCACCACGGAGATGGCTGGAAGGAACGTTCAGGTCGCCACAGAGCGCCCGGCGTTCACAAGTTACAGGGGAATGCCGCATGACCGTTTCATCCTGTCCCACCTCGCCCAGGCGTCTCGCCTGGGCCGTCGCCGCTGTCTTCCTGCTCGCAGGGATCGCCGGCCTGATGTTCGCCCCCGCCGTGGCCGCGCATGCGCGCACTGTCGTCCAGGTCGCCCATGCCTGGCTGTGCACGTCGCTCGTCGCCGCCGCCTTTGTCATCGTGCGGCTTTCCAACGATGCCGAAGGCGCGTCGACGGATCGTTGAGGTTCACCCGCTCCTGGGGCAAAAAAAAGCCCGGCACTGCCGGGCTTTTTTCTTATCGAACAATAATCGCTTACGGTCGCCGCGCGAGTTCCGGGTCTTCCTTGCTTACCGGCATCAGGTCCTTTTTCGACACGCCGAGCCACAGCAGGATCGGGCTGGCGACGAAGATCGAGGACAGGGTACCGACCAGGATGCCGATCAGCATGGTGATCGCGAAGCCGTGCACGGCCGGGCCGCCCAGGAAATACAACGCGGCCATGGTGATGCCGGTGAACAGCGAGGTGATGATCGTTCTCGACAGCGTGCTGTTGATCGAGCGGTTCAGGACTTCCTCCGGCGTGGCGTTGCGGCTGGCACGGAACAGTTCGCGGACGCGGTCGAAGACGACGACCTTGTCGTTGATCGAGTAACCGACCACCGCCAGCACGGATGCGAGAACCGTCAGGTCGAACTCGCGCCGGGTCAGCGCGAAGATGCCGAGCGTGACCAGCACGTCGTGCACCTCGGTCGCCAGCGCGGCGATCGCGAAGCGCTTCTCGAAGCGGATCCACAGGTAACCCATGATGCCGATGATGACGAAGACCACCGCGACCATGCCGTCGCCACGCAGCTCTTCACCGACCTGCGGGCCGACGAAGTAACGGCTGGTGACCGACACGTCCTGGCGCTGGGCCTTCAGGCTCGCCAGCACGTCGTCACGGACCCGGTCGGCGGCCTTGTCGCCGGTCAGCGAGGCATCGGCGGCGACCGCCGCGTCATCCTTCGGCTGCAGGCGGATCGACAGCTGGCGGGTACCACCGAGGCTCTGCACCACGGCGTGTTCGAGGCCACCCTTTTCCAGCGCGGCGCGAACGTCCGCGATGTCGATCGGCTGCTGGTATTCCACGCCGACAAGGATGCCGCCGGTGAAGTCCAGGCCGTAGTTGAAGCTCTTCGTGGCGATCAGCGCGATCGAGGACACCATCAGCAGGATGGCGAGCCCGATCGAGAACTTGCGCATCCCGAGGAAGTTGTAATTACTGTTGTGGTTGAAGATTTCCATGGCGTCGTCTCCTCAGACCGACAGCGTCTTGAGCTTGCGGTGGCCGTGGATCGCCGCCGTGATCGCGTGGGTCACGGTGACCGAAGTGAACATCGAGGTCAGGATGCCGATGAACAGCGTGACGCCGAAGCCCTTGATCGGACCGGAACCCATCGTCATCAGGCCGAGCGCGGCGAGCAGATGGGTAACGTTGGCGTCCAGGATGGTCGCCCACGCCTTGTCGTAACCGCTACGGATCGACGCCAGCGGCGACGAGCCGTTGCGCAGTTCCTCGCGGATGCGTTCGCAGATCAGCACGTTCGCATCGATCGCCATGCCGAGGGTCAGCACGATACCGGCGATGCCCGGCATGGTCAGGGTCACCCCGATCAGGGACATCACCGCGACCAGCAGTACCAGGTTGAAGAACAGCGCGATATCCGCGACCAGGCCGAACAGCTTGTAGTAGATCGCCGCGGCGACCAGGACCAGGCCGAGGCCGATCAGCACCGCGCGCAGTCCCTGGGTGATGTTGTCCGCGCCGAGGCTGGGACCGACCACGTATTCGGAAACGATATCGACCGGTGCCGCCAGCGAACCGCCCTTCAGCAGCAGGGCCAGGTCGGAGGCCTCGCTGGGACTGCCGATGCCGCTGGTCTGGAAGTTCTTGCCGAACACGCCCTGGATGGTCGCGTAGTTGATCACTTCCTCGGTCGTCTTGGGCACGCGCACTTCCTTGCCGTCGACGATCTTGGTCTCGTTCACGCGGGTGACATAGACCACGCCCATCGGCTTGCCCACATTGCCCGAGGTGAAGTCGAGCATCTTGCGTGCGCCGGCCGCGTTCAGGGTGACGCTGACCTGCGGCGTACCGCTCTGCTGGTCGAAGCCGGAAGCGGCGTCGACCAGTTCGTCGCCGGTGGCGATGATTTTCTTGCTCAACAGGTACGGACGACCGTCGCGGCCGTAGTACAGCTTCGCGTCCGGCGGCACGTTGCCGCTCTTGGCGGCATCGGCCGCCTGCTGGGGCGTGTACAGGCCGGCGCGATACTGCAGGGTCGCGGTGGCACCGAGGATCTTCTTCGCTTCGGCCGTGTCCTGCACGCCCGCAAGCTCGACCACGATCTGGCTGTCGCCCTGTTGCTGGATGATCGGCTCGGAGACACCGAGCGCATTGATGCGGTTACGCAGGGTGCTGACGTTCTGGCGGATGGTGCTCTGCGCCAGTTCGCGCAGCTTGTCCGGCTTGACCTTGGCATTGAGCACGAAGCGGTCGCCCGTGGTGGCGCCGTCGTTGACCGCGAGGTCGGGGTAGTCCGTGCTGATCGCCGCGGTCGCCGCCTGGCGGTCGGCATCGCTGCGCAGGATCACACTGACGCCCGCGCCGCGGCCGTTACGGTTGACCGAATCGTACTTGACGTTCTTGTCGCGCAGCACCGCGCGGATATCGTCCGCGTAGCGCGTCTCGAGCGTATCGACCACGGCGTTCTGGTCTACTTCCATCAGGAAATGCACGCCGCCCTGCAGGTCGAGGCCGAGCGGCATCGAATTGGCATGCATGGCACGCAGCCAGCCCGGTACCGTCGAGGCCAGGTTGAGCGCCACGTTGTACTGGTCGCCGAGCGTCTTGGTGATCGCGTCGGAGGCTTTCAGCTGGACGTCGTTGTTCGGGAAACGCGCGAGCAGGCGACCGCCCTTCTCGTCCGCCGCGACGTCGATCGCGCCGACGGGAATCTGGTTGTCGTGCAGGATGCCCAGGATCTTGCTCTTCAGCGCCTCATCGACGGTACCACCGCGATTGGCCGACACCTGCACGGCAGGCACCGGCAGGAACACGTTCGGCAACGCGTAGAAGATACCGAACAGCAACACCAGTACGACGACCGCGTACTTCCAGCGGGGGAAATCACTCATGCCTTGCATTCCATGAAAGCCGCGACCAGCGCCGCGGCGAGGTCGGGTCTCAGGAGGATTTCAGCGTGCCCTTGGGCAAAACCTGCGAAACGGCGCCCTTCTGGACCTTGACCACCACGCCCTGTGCGATTTCCACGCCGATGAAGGACTCGCCCACCTCGTCGATGCGACCGACGATACCGCCACTGGTGACCACTTCGTCACCCTTGGCCAGGGCCGACAGCAGCGCGCGGTGCTCCTTCTGGCGCTTCATCTGCGGGCGGATCATCAGGAAATAGAAGATGCCGAACAGCACCACCATCATGATCAGCATCGGGAACGGGCTACCCGGTGCGCCGGCGGGAGCGGCGGCCTGGGCGACTGCTGCGGTAGAAAGAAGGCTCATCGGTTTTCTCGCAAGTTATGGATCGGGCTGGAAAAAAAGCCCAACCACGGAAAAAGATCGTGGATTATGCCATGCGCCCCGGCGCCGCGCACCGGGGAAATCCCCGTCAGGGCTGGCTTTTTGGCGCGTCCTGGCCGCGAAGGCGGTAAAACTCGCCCACGAAGTCGTCCAGGGACCCAGCTTCTATGGCGCCGCGCAGGCCGGCCATCAAGCGCTGGTAGTGGCGCAGGTTGTGCATCGTGGCCAGCTGGCTGGCGAGGATCTCGTTGCAGCGGTCCAGGTGGCGCAGGTAGGCCCGGCTGAAGCCATTGGCGCAGGCATAGCAGTCGCAGCCCTCCTCGATCACCGCCGTATCCATGGCGAATTTGGCATTGCGGATACGCAAGGTGCCTTCGGCGGTGAACAGGAAGCCGTTGCGCGCGTTACGGGTCGGCATCACGCAGTCGAACATATCGACACCGCGGCGCACCGCCTCGACGATGTCCTCCGGCCGGCCGACGCCCATCAGGTAGCGCGGGCGGTCATGCGGCAGCAGCGGCAGGGTGAAGTCCAGCGTGTGGTTGCGCTCGGCCTCGGGCTCGCCGACCGCCAGGCCGCCGACCGCGTAACCGTCGAAGCCGATCCCGACCAGCCGCTCGACCGAGCGCCGGCGCAGGTTCTCGTAGGTGCTGCCCTGGACGATGCCGAACAGCGCGTTCGGGTTTTTCAGGTCATCGAAGGCTGTCCGCGAGCGTTCGGCCCAGCGCAGACTGAGTTCCATCGAGGCCTCGGCGACCGGTTCGGTGGCCGGATAAGGCGTGCACTCGTCGAAGATCATCGCGATATCCGAGTCGAGCACGCGCTGGATGCGCATGGACTCCTCGGGCGACAGGAACACCTTCGAGCCATCCACCGGCGAGGCGAAGGTCACGCCTTCCTCGGTGATCTTGCGCTTGTGCGCCAGCGAGAAAACCTGGAAACCGCCCGAATCGGTAAGGATCGGCTTGTTCCAGCCAATGAACTTATGCAGGCCGCCGAACTCGCCGACGATGTCGAGCCCGGGCCGCAGGAACAGGTGGAAGGTATTGCCGAGGATGATCTCGGCACCGGTATCGACGACGTCGCGCGGCGTCATCGCCTTCACCGAGCCATAGGTACCCACGGGCATGAAGGCAGGCGTTTCGACGCTACCGCGGCCAAAACGCAGTCGACCGCGCCGCGCCGCGCCATCGGTGGCGATAAGTTCAAAAGGGAGCTGGGACATCCGCCTAGTTTACAAGCTTTGGCCCTTCTCCCTCCGGGAGAAGGTGCCCGAAGGGCGGATGAGGGCGTCCGGCGCCCCCTCACGGCAAAATCAGCATCGCATCGCCATAAGAGAAGAATCGGTACTTCTCCTGCACCGCGAACCGATAGGCCTCGAGGATGGCATCCCGCCCCGCCAGCGCCGAAACCAGCATCAGCAGGGTCGACTGCGGCAGGTGGAAATTGGTGACCAGGCCGTCGACGCTGGTGATCCGGTAGCCCGGGAAGATGAAAATCTGCGTCTCGCCGGCGAAGGGATGCAGCTGCCCCTCGACCGTCGCGCTTTCCAGCGCGCGCACCACGGTGGTGCCGACCGCGATCACCCGGCCGCCGGCCGCACGGGTTCGGCGGATCTTCTCGACCAGCTCGGCACCCACGTTCAGCCATTCCCGATGCATGACATGGTCGCTGACGTCCTCGGCGCGCATCGGCTGGAAGGTACCGGCGCCCACATGCAAGGTGACGTAGCCAAAATCGATACCGCGTGCGCGCATACGCTCGAGCAGTGGCTCGTCGAAATGCAGCCCGGCCGTCGGCGCCGCCACCGCACCGGGTTCGCGGGCGAATACCGTCTGGTAGCGTTCCTTGTCGCTTTCGTCGGCACCACGCTCGATATATGGCGGCAATGGCATTTCGCCGAGGCGCGACAAGAGCTTTTCCAGCGGCTCGGGTGATTCGAAACGCAGCACGAAGAACTCACCTTCGCGGCCGAGTACCGTGGCGAAGCTGCCGTCGGCAAGCACGATGCGGCTACCCTCCTTCGGCTTCTTGCTGACCCCGAGCTGGGCGCGCGCCTCATGCAGGCCAGTAACCCGCTCGATCAGGATCTCGACCGCGCCACCGCTTTCCTTGCGTCCATACAGACGTGCCGGCAGCACCCGGGTGTCATTGAAGACCAGCAGGTCGCCGGCGGTCAGCAGATCGGGCAATTCCCGAAACATCCGGTTCTGGCGCACGCCGCTGTCGATATCGAGCAGCAGCAGACGGCTGGCCGAACGCTCGCGCAGGGGAGCCTGCGCGATCAGTTCCGGGGGCAGCTGGAAATCGAAATCGGACTTCTTCACGGTGTGGCTCGGGCTTGCAATCGCGCATTATCGCGCAAAGCGGCGGCGACGCCTGTACCAGACGATGCCGCCTGCCAGCAGGACCACGAAGCCCCCCGCTGCATAGGGTCCATAACGACGCACCGCGTGCCTGGCCGCGGCGATGCGCTGGGCCCGCTGCAGTTTCGCCGCCGCTTCGAAGTCCGGTTCCTCGCAGTTCTGGCCGAAATCGTCCGCCCAGCCGACATAGGGCCCCTCTTTCACATAGCGGCCGTAAAGTGCCTGGATGCGTTTGTTCTGCTCGCCCAGGATCGGCTTCCCGTTGTCATCCTCGCCGTCGCCATCGGGACCGTCCTCCATCCAGCCCGTGGCCTTGCAGAGCACGGCGGCGAACGCCTGGGAACGCCGCGGCAGCAGGTCGGCCGACGCGGACGCGTGATCGACCGCGATATAGCGGTAGTGGAAACGCCGGTCCGGATTCGCGCCGCTATCGGCAAACCGCTGGCGTTCACCCGGGGTGACCAGGGTGTCCTTCTTCAGGTCATCGGCCGTGTGTCCACTGCCACCGGGAAAGCTTCCGCCGTTGTCGGTGAAGTCCGGATCCTGCTCATAACCCAACAGTTCCATGCCGTTTTCGCGGGCGATCGCCGCGGCCGCGTAGCGCGCCTTCGCCTTGCCGATATCGGACCAGACATGTTCGCCATCATGCACATCCTTCGCGTACTCGCCCGCTTTCGCACGCAGATCGACCGGCCCGAAACGGGTATCGCCGGTGGCGGGGAAATACCCCAGGGCTTCGTCGAAGCGCCCTGTCCGCATAAGCCGACGCGCCAGCAGCCAGCGTAGATTGTCGGCGATCGGCGGGCGTTGGTAGTACTCATCCTTGTTCGCCGGTTTCGGCGGAGGCGTCGATGCCGGCGCGTGGGCGTCCACAAAGGTCTTGAGTTCATCGACGGTCAACACGCGCTCGGCGACATAGGCCGCGTCGTTGCCATAACCGATGCCGACTTCGTCCTCGCCATAATTATTGCCATCGCCGCCGGAAGCGACCGCGGCATCGTAAAGATGTCCCATGGCCTCGACGTACTCGCCACGGGCAAGCGAGAGCACGCCTTGCTCGCCCGTGATCATCGGCACGTTATCCGGTTCGATCGATGCCTTCGGGTCGTCCGCTTTCGGGAACGCCCTGGCGGCTTCTGCATAAGCGGCCGCGGCCGCGGCCATGTCGCCCTTCTGCAAGGCGAGCTTGGCTCGGACCCAGCTGGCCAACGGACCGGAGGCCTTGTCGAGCAAAATCGCCGCCTGGTCGTAGCGACCGATCTGGTAGGTGAGCACGGCCAGCCGATCCACGGCGGCAAGATGATCGGGCCCTTGCTTGACGATGGCATCGACCAGGACCGCCAGGACCGGATCGACCTTGGGCGCTTTCGGCTTGCCGTCCACGTCGATCGTCTCGTCGACACTTTCGCCGTCCGCCCGTTCCAGTGCATAGGCCATGAGCAGTTTCTGCGGCACCGGCGTATCGACCAGTTCGGCGACACGCTGGCCGTCGTGAAGGATATTGCCGGCGAGCGTCGCCAGCGACTGCCCGGCACTTTCCGAGCCATGGCCGGCCTGCGCCGCGTAAAGCGTGATCGCCCGTTTCAGGTCGGCCACCGCGATGCCGGCACCACAGGTGTTGGTATCGTCGTTAAGATTGGCCCAGCTGCACTGCACGCCGTTGCTGTAAAGGTATAGCCGCGCTTCCTCGCCAAAGCTGGCCACGGCGAGCCCCTGCGTATCGGAAGCGCCGGCGACCGCACGCTCGCGCGCGGTCTGGAAGGCCTTCGCTGCCGCGTCGCGCTCACGCTTGAATGTGTCGGCATCGCTCGCCGCCGCGTCGGCGCGGTCGGCATGGATGCGGCCGAGCATGTAGGCGGCCCAGACCGCTCGCAGCTTCGCCTGCTCCGGCGGCAAGGCCAGCACTTTCTCGAAGCTGGCCACGGCGCGGTTGATCGAATCCGCGTCGCCGTGGGCACAATGCGCCGGCGCGGTGTCGCCCGTGGACGCTCCGGCGTCCTCGGTCGACACGCAGTGGCCGCCAAGGAAATCCACGGCGCCAGCGACGTACAGGCGCAAATCCTCCGGCAAGTCCTTGCCGTCGTCATAGGCGACGCTGCCCGTGGCGGACTCGCGCAAGGCAGCGACCCGGTCCAGCTGTGCCGCCGTGATGCCCTGCGCGGTGGCGGCGATCTCCCGGTCGTCGCTGCCCGACGATGCGTCCGATTCAACGGCCTTCAACGTATCCGTGGCTGGCAGCAGGTGCGCCGCTTCGAAGGCGAAGCTGTTCGCCGGCACCGCTTTCAGCGTCCCGGCACGATCGTCCAGCAACTGGCTGGGAAACATCGGCCCGCAGGCCCAGGCCGTGGCGCCGGCAAGGCCAAGAACGACACAGGCAACGATCAGGTTTCGCTTGAACATGGAGGGATACCAATGAAGGGCATGGAAAGGAAAGAACTCATGATTCGATGCGCGGTGCGGACATGTCGTCGCCGCAACGAGCCCAACCGATGGCACGTTGCCGGTGCGCATGCAGCCAGCCGTCCTGCGCGCGCTGCAGGATGGGTAAACCATCGCGTCGCATCAACGCGTAACCGTTGATGCCGTCGGCGATCGCGCAGCCCGCCGGCAAGGCGACCGCCCGCGGCAGGCTGACGTCGACATCGCCGTCGTTGCGCAAGACCAGGTCCGACGCACCCGCTACCGTGCTGGCCTGCGTGAACACGGAAAGCTGCTGGCGTAACGGTGCGCCGGTGACCACGGCGCGCCAGGTCGGCAGGCTCCAGGCGCGATCGTCATTTGTCGTGGGCAGGCGGAACCAGACGATACCGGCAAGCCGTTGTGGCGGATCGTCGCGAAGCGATGCAAGCAAGGCGGCAACATCCGCGGGTGCCGCGGCCAGTTCGCTCGATGTCTCGCCGCTGGTAAGCACGGTCGTTTCGCTACGCACGGCGACCAGACGCCCGTTTTCGTCCCAGCTCACGCGCGTGCCGTAGTTCGGCAGGGCCACGCGAAACGGCCTGCGGCTCCGTGCCGCGAAACGATCGATCCATTCCCGCGCCACGCGCGAATCGAAAAGTCCCGCGTGCGGCGATTGCACCGCATGAACCTGGAGCACGGTCTCGTCGACGGCAGCGAGCACGCCGTCGAGATCCTTCGACGACATCCAGGCAGGCAAGGCGGTGATCGAAAGCGGCGTGTCCCCCAGCGCCTGCTTCAGCCGGCCCAGGAAGTGCGCGTACGCCGGCAACCGCGCCGTGCCGCAGTCGTGGTCGATCTCGATACCGGCAGCTCCCGGCCAGCTGTCGCGCACGGCAAGCACCTGTGCGACCAGCGTCGACTCATCCCACTGCACAAGTTGACCGTCGATGCGAACCACCAGCACGACCGGACGACCGCTGGCGGCGAGTGCCGCACGATCCGGGGAAAAAACCTTGAGCTGGCCTCGCTCATCCGACTGCGCGGCAAGCACCCGCCATTCGCGCACCAGATCCGTCGATCGCCCCAGCGCATCGATAACGGCAGGATTCCACTGCCGCTGCCAGACATAGGCGTCGTGGGTAAGCGGCGCCGGCGCGCGACCGCAAGCGGCCAGCACGAGCAACAAGACAACGCTTACGGCCAGCCACCGCCAACGCGGCATATCCCCTTCCCTTTCCCCGGCTACTCCGAACCGACCGGACGATCAGCCGGGCCATTGTAGGCCGTGACAGGGATTTTGCGGGATAGCCTTTAGAGCCAGCCTTTCTGCCGCGCCAGTCGGTATGCCTCGATGCGGTTCGCCGCGCCCAGCTTGCCGATCGCCTCGGACAGGTAATTGCGGACGGTGCCGTGGGAGAGGTTCAGTTGGGTGGCGATGTCGCTGGCAGCCTGGCCTTCGCCGGCCAGGCGCAGGACCTGGCGTTCGCGGTCGTTGAGCGGGTCGGCTTCGGACCAGGCTTCGAGGGCGAGTTGCGGGTCGATCGCGCGGCCGCCGCGGTGGACGGTGCGTAGCGCTTCGGCGAGGTTTTCCGCGGGCGCATCCTTCAGCAGGTAGCCGCCGACGCCGGCGTCGAGCGCGCGGCGGAGGAAACCGGGGCGGGCGAAGGTGGTGACGATGATCACCTTGATCGGCATGTCGTGGCGATGGATTCGCTGGGCGATCTCCAGGCCGGTCAACCCGGGCATTTCGATATCGGTGACCAGCACGTCGGGCTTCAGGCGTTGCAGGTCGCGCCACGCGGTTTCGCCGTCCGGCGAGGAACCGAGCACCTCGATATCCGATTCCAGGCCGAGCAGGGCCGACAAGGCGCCACGCACCATGGCCTGGTCTTCGGCGAGCAGCACACGAATCATGCGTCATTTCCTGGATGAAACCGATGGGGTCGAACGGGGTCGGCGTGCTGCGATACAGCACCGGTATGCCGGGCAGCGAATCCGTGCGGGATCAGCCAGGCGATCATGACGCGCGCTGCTCCCCGCGACCCGCATCTTCGGCTTCGCGTGGCAAGACCCGCTGCGGCAAAGGGTGCACCGTGGCCGGTAAAGGCACGCCGACCTGCAATCGGGTGCCCTGCCCCTTCAGCGAACTCAATTCCAGCGTGCCGCCAAGCGCGCGCACGCGTTCGCGCATGCCACACAGGCCGTTGCCCTCGTCGCCATGGCAGCCGCGACCGTCGTCGGAGATGCGCAAGGCGATTTGTCCATCGACGACGGCGACATTCGCCTCGGCCCGTGTCGCCCGCGCGTGACGATGGATATTGGTCACCGCCTCGCGCAGGACCAGTGCCAGCGCGCCTTCGGTGGCCGCGGGCAGTTCGGGCAGTTCGCTGTCGTAATCGAAGTGCACACCCGAGGTATTCAACAACAGTTTCGCCGCGGCGAGTTCGCCCGCCATACCGGTAGCGCGGATACCGCTGACCGCGGCGCGCACCTCGGCGAGCGCATGACGTGCCACGGCCTCGGCCTCCCCGACCTCGCGACGCGCGGCATCGTTGTCGCGGTCGAACAGACGTCGCGACAGTTCGAGTTTCAGCGTGATCAGCGATAGCGTATGGCCGAGCAGGTCGTGCAGGTCGCGGCCGATGCGTTCGCGCTCGGCGGTTGCCGCCAGCCGGCGCACTTCGTCCTGCGAGAGGCGAAGCTCGGAGTCCTTCTCCTCGCTCAGCCGCTCCACATTGATGATCGTACCGATGACGAAGGTCATCGCCGGCACGGAAATCATCACCTGCCACGGATAGTGGGCGTACCAGCAGACAGTAAGGCAGACGGCATTGATGGCCACCAGGCGCAGATAGTACCGGTTGAACGAAATGGACTTGCTGCGCACCAGCACACAGCCGTAGATCACGTAACTGATACCGCTCGGATACCACGGCACCAGCACGATTCCGAGCGCTGCAAGCGCCAGCCCGTACCGATACGAGATACTTGCGGGCGCGAACTGCGCCGTGACGAAGAGGATCACGAACAGCGGATAGGTAACCAGGGTGATCGCCGCCCAGGTCCAGTTGTAACCGTCGCTCATCGCTGGCGTGATGAATACCCAGATCGACCAGAGCATATGCACCGCGTCGGTCCACGGCGACTTGCCCCGGCGGATGTCGTTGGCGACATTCGAATCCGGTGCGGGTCGGAGCCAGCCGGGCAGCTTCGCGATCATCGGATTCGGCTCCAGTGGAAGTCCTCGGATACGGGATGCATGCTACTTCACCCGACGCGGCGCAGCCGGCGCGCGGCGATAAGAAAGAATCCGACGGTAAACCCGGCCAGTACCAGTACATGTGGCCAGCGCGGCTCCTGGCTGAGGCCGACGGCGACCAGGGCAAGCTGGTCCAGATGATAGCTCGGCCATACCGGTGCCAGCGCCTGCAAGGCCTTCGGCATGATCGACAGCGGGAACCACAAACCGGAGAGAAAGGCCATCGGCAGGTAGACCAGGTTGATCAGGCCAGGCGCGCCCTGCCCCTTGATCAAGCTGCCGATCACCAGGCCGAGTGCGCAGAACGGCAGCACGCCGAACAGCTCGGTGACGAACAGCTGGCCGATCTGACCACCGCTGAGGTTCACGCCGGCAAGGAAGATAGCCATCCCCAGCAGCAGGACGGCAATCACCGCGGCCACCAGCATCGCCATCAGCATCTTGCCGAACAGGTAGGCGCCCGGCGGCATCGGCAAGGCACGCTTGAGTGTGAGCAGCCCGTTATCGCGCTCCAGCGCCAGCGAGACGCCGAAGCCGAAAAGGCCAGGCGCCATGACGCCAAACGTAGCGTAGCTGGCCAGCAGGAAACGCGGGGCGTCCGGACCGTTGGAGCGACCGAGGAAGATGCCGAACATCAAATAGAACACTGTTGGAAACAGCAAGGTCGGCAGCAGGAATCCCGGATTGCGCAGGTAGCGCAGGCACTCAAGGCGTGCCTCGATGGCGTATGCGGCAAGCAGGCGTCGAAACGGCATGACGGTCGGGTCGGCCGTTACGGCCAGGGACTGTGGTATCGCGTTCATTCAAGCGACCTCGCGGGTTTCGACGGGCGATGTATCGGCATCCCGGGTGAGTTCGGTGAAAGCTTCGGCCAGGCCGGCGCGCTGTACTTCCAGTTCGTCCAGCGCCGGATCGGCGGCCAGCAGACGGCGCACCAGCGCTTCGGCAGTGGCTGTCGACAGCAACAGGCGTCCTTGCTCTTCGCGTACCTCGGCGACTTCCGGCCATGCGCGTACCAGCGCCACGTCCAGCGTACTGATGCAGCGAACGCGCTTGAGTGCAATCCGCGAACGCAGCGCGTCGACGCTGCCTTCGGTGACGATGCGTCCGCGCGCCATCACGCAGACACGATCGGCAAGCGCTTCGGCTTCTTCCAGGTAGTGCGTGGTCAGCACGACCGAGCTGCCTTCGGCAATCAGCCCGCGGATCGCCGCCCAGAGACGCTGGCGCGCATCGATATCCAGGCCAACCGTAGGCTCGTCCAAGAAGAGCAGCTCAGGTCGGCCGATCACTGCCATGGCGAACTGCACGCGTCGCTGCTGGCCGCCGGACAGCTTCGCGTAGGGCCTGGCGAGCAGGTCGCCCAACCCGGCGATTTCGGCGGCTTCGGCCACCGTGCGCGGGGCCGGGTAATAGCTAGCGGTCTGCGCCAGCAACTCGCCGACCCGCAAGGTCGGCGGCAGACTCGCACTCTGCAGCATCACCCCGATGCGACGTCGTGCCTCGATACGTTGCGGATCGTGACCGAACAAGGCAACTTCGCCGCCGTCGGCACGAATCAGCCCGAGCAGCAGGCTGATCGCCGTGCTCTTGCCGGCGCCATTGGGCCCGAGCAAGGCGAGCAATTCGCCACGTTTCAGTTCCAGATCGATGCCTTCCAGCGCGGTCAGCTTGCCGTAGCGCTTGACCGCCTGTTTCAGCGACGCAATGACGATGTCGTTCGTTGTCATGGATTGAGTCCTCCCTTGCACCGCAACATAAACCGGCGCAAGCCCCTGGCAACAGTCGCCCGCGTCATTGTGCGGATGTGACATACGTCACTACGGGGTTACGCCGCGTTCCTACCCGTGCTATGCTCGGTCAATAAATTCCTTTACATATATACACTTAGAGCCATTCGCGACTTGCGGAACAGGGCTCGGGTCGAACTGGAGAAGCCTATGGACGTCATTCGGATCCTGCGCGAAATTCGCGAATTCGGCGGCGCGCCGCGAACGACCGGGCTTGCCGATGCAACGATCGAGCGCTTCGCCGCGATCGATCCCTCGCTGGTCAAGGCGATCGAGGATGCGGTCGCCTACCACCGTGAATTGCGCGCCGACCACACCGAGTTCCTGAAGCTGGACGAGGCCGCGCAAATCCAGCGCACCCAGGAAGGCTTCGTCAACTTCTATCCGGACGATGGCGTCAGTCCTTACCTGCCGGCGGCCGCGCGCGGCCCGTGGCTGGTCACATTGAAGGGCGCGGTCGTTCACGACAATGGCGGCTACGGCATGCTCGGTTTTGGCCACAACCCGGCCGCGATCGAAGCAGCCATGGCACGCCCGCAGGTGATGGCGAATGTCATGACCGCCAGCGTCTCGCAGATGCGCTTCACCGAGGCGCTGCAGCGTGAGCTTGGCCATCGTCGTGGCGGCAGCCCGTACACGCGGTTCCTGTGCCTGAACTCCGGTTCCGAATCGGTGACCCTCGCCTGCCGCATCGCCGACGTCAACGCGCGAGTGATGACCGATCCGGGTGCTCGCCACGCGGGTCGCCCGATCAAGCGTCTTGCCGTGAAGGGCGCCTTCCACGGCCGTACCGACAAGCCGGCGATCTACTCCGATTCGACGCGCAAGAATTACCAGCAGCACCTTGCCAGCTACCGCCACGAGGAAACCCTGCTGACCGTCGAGCCGTACAACGTGGCGCAGCTGAAGGCCGCGTTCGCCGAGGCCGAGCGCCAGGGCTGGTTCATCGAGGCGATGTTCCTGGAGCCGGTGATGGGCGAAGGCGACCCGGGTCGCGCGTTGACCCCGGAGTTCTACCAGGCGGCGCGCGAACTCACCGAGGCGCACGGCACCCTGCTCCTGGTCGACTCGATCCAGGCCGGCCTGCGCGCCCACGGCGTGCTCTCCATCGTCGACTATCCGGGCTTCGAGAAACTGCCGGCACCGGATTTCGAGACCTTCTCCAAGGCGCTCAACGGCGGCCAGTATCCGCTGTCCGTGCTCGCCGTCGGCGAGCGTGCCGCCGGGCTGTACCGCAAGGGCATCTACGGCAACACGATGACCGCCAATCCGCGTGCGCTGGAAGTGGCCATCGCCACGCTGGGCGAGCTGACCGACGAGGTCCGCGTCAATATCCTTGAGCGCGGCCGCGAATTCCTGGCCAAGCTCGAAACGCTCAAGGACGAACTGGGCGGCCTGATCACCAAGGTCCAGGGTACCGGCCTGCTGTTCTCCTGCGAGCTGGCCCCCGAGTTCAAGTGCTACGGCGCCGGTTCGACCGAGGAATACATGCGCGAGCGCGGCGTCGGCGTGATCCACGGCGGGGCCAATTCCCTGCGTTTCACCCCGCACTTCCGCGTCACCAGCGCCGAGGTCGACCTGATCGTCGAGGAGGTACGCCACGCCCTCCGCGAAGGTCCTCGCCGTAGCGCTTCCAAGGCGGCCTGACCGAGACATCGGTAAGGGCGGGTGTAGGGACTGGCGTACGCCATTGCGCGCGCCAGCCGACATAAAGCAGGCGTAGACTCTCTCGCTGCCGGGAAGGGCCGGCACTCACGAGGGTTTTGCCATGCATCTGCGTCTCCGTTTGATGGCCGCAACCGCCCTGTTCCTGCTCGCGGGCGCCGCCTTTGCCGCTCCGCAAGCCGCCAAGAAAGAACTCACCCCGCAACAGCAGCGCATGTCCACCTGCAGCACGCAGTCGGCCGGCAAGAAGGGCGACGACCGCAAGGCGTTCATGAGTAGTTGCCTGAAGGGCGATAGCGCCGCGCCGGCGCCGAAAATGACCCAGCAACAAAAAATGACCGCGTGCAACAAGGACGCCGGCACGAAGGCGCTCAAGGGCGACGCGCGCAAGACCTTCATGAGCAGCTGTCTGAAGGGTTAGCCCCAAGGGTGCTTCCCTGATTCATCTTTCAGGGAGGCACCCGATCTATACTGTCCGCTTCGCCCTGCCTGCATAGCCGAACGCCACCATGCGCCACTGAACCCGCTTGTCCTTCGCCCATCACGCCCTTCAGGGGTCGGATGCATGGACGAAGTCAGGTGACAGGGCGCGTCTTCTGCCGCAGGCCATCCCCTGTCGTAGTCCTCACTCCTTATTCCCGGAGGGCTTATGACTGCCATTTCCGTACGTCAGCTTTCTTTCGTCACCGCCGGTGGCGATGTACTTCTTTCCTCGCTGGATTTCGACCTCCCGCGTGCCGTGCATGGGCTTGTCGGCCGCAACGGGTCGGGCAAGTCCGTGCTGGCCCGGCTGCTGGTCGGCGAATTGCTGGCTTCCTCGGGTAGCGTCGTGCGACAGGCCGCGATCGGCTACCTGCCCCAGTCGCCGTCCGAGGACGAACGCACCCTCGGTAGCGCGCTCGGCCTCGGACCGAAGCTCGCCGCACTGTCGCGCATCGAGGCCGGTAGCGTCGAGGTCGCCGACTTCGAGCTGATTGGCGAGGACTGGGAGTTCGCCCTGCACTGGCGGCAGCAACTCGCCGAGGCGGGGTTGCCGGATGACTTCGCACGACCGCTGGACGAGCTCAGCGGCGGCGAACTGACCCGCGCACGCCTGCTGCGCCTGTTCGCCGAGCCCAGGCAGTACCTGATCCTCGACGAGCCGAGCAACCACCTGGACCGGCAGGCACGCGCATGGCTGCGGAAAAAGCTTCGCGCGCATACCGGCGGCGCCCTGGTCGCCAGTCACGACCGCGAACTGCTCGACGAGGTGACCGCGATCCATGAGCTGTCCGGCAACGGGCTGGTGCATTTCGGCGGCAACTACACGATTTATCGCGCGTGCCATGAGGAAGAACACCTGGCGGCGAGACGCCATCTCGAACGAGCGAAACGGGAGCTCGAAAGTTTGCGTCGCGACCGCCAGAGCACGCTCGACAAGCAGCAGAAGCGGGAACAACGCGCGCGCGGCGACGACAATATTCCGCACCTGGCCCTTGGCATGCGGCGGCAACTGGGCGAACAGTCCGAGGGCCGCCTGCACAACGAACAGGCGCGCCGGCTCGCTTCCGGCCAGGCGCAACTGAGCGTGGCCAGGGCCCGCGTGGAGCAGATCGCGCCGCAGCGCATCGACCTTCGCGGCGGCGGCGAGCGCGGCGGCTTTGCAGTGCGCGCGGAAAACCTGGTGCCGCCCTTCGGCGTCACCCGGCCGTTGAATTTCGCCCTGCGCATGGGCGAGCGGATGCACGTCGATGGCCGCAACGGCTCCGGCAAATCCAGCCTGCTACGTGTACTGGCTGGCCTTGCCACGGCGCGGGAGGGCCGGTTCCATATCAGCGGCCGCCGGCTGCTGATCGACCAGCATTTCGGCCTGATCGACCCGGCACAATCCGCCCTGGCGAACCTGGCGAGGCTCGCGCCGGGTCACCCCCGGGGCGACTACCGGACCTTCCTCGCCGGCATCGGCCTGCCCGGCGATCGCGCCCTGTCCAAGGCTGGTGTCCTTAGCGGCGGCGAGCGTGTCCGCCTGGCCTTGCTGGCCCTGGATGCGGCGCCGAAACCCTACGACCTGATCCTGCTGGACGAAACCGACAACCATCTGGATCTGGACGCGAAACGGCTGCTCGAGGATGCCCTGCGCGATTACACCGGCGCCGTGCTGCTGGTCAGCCACGACGCGGTTTTCGTAAAGGCCGTCGGCGTCGACACCGTGCTCGACCTCGACGAGGACGTGCGAAACTGACTTTCCCGTTCCCAGCGGTCGCCACGCCATGAAAATCGTCGAAGTCCGCCATCCCCTGATCCAGCACAAGCTCGGCCTGATGCGCCGTGCCGGTATCAGCACCAAGGAATTCCGCGAACTGGCATCGGAAGTCGCTTCCTTGCTGACCTACGAGGCGACCGCCGACCTGGAAACCGAGGCGGAAACCATCGAGGGCTGGGCCGGGCCGGTCGAGGTACAACGGATCAAGGGCAAGAAGATCACCATCGTGCCGATCCTGCGCGCCGGCCTCGGCATGCTGCCTGGCGTGCTCGACATGATTCCCTCGGCCAAGGTCAGTGTGGTCGGCATGCGCCGCGACGAGACCACCCTGCAACCGGTTGCCTACTACGAGAAGCTCAGCGGCCGGATGGACGAGCGAATCGCCCTGATCGTCGACCCGATGCTGGCCACCGCCGGCACCCTGATCGCCACCGTCGACATGCTGAAGGCGGCCGGCTGCCGACGGATCAAGGGCCTGTTCCTGGTCGCGGCGCCCGAAGGACTGGCCCGCGTCGCATCGGTCCATCCGGACGTCGAGATCTTCACCGCCGCGATCGATCAGCGCCTCAACGACGTCGGCTACATCATCCCCGGCCTGGGCGATGCCGGGGACAAGATTTTCGGTAGCAAGTAATCAGCGTTTCGGTGGGGTCATCAGCGCAGCGAGGGCCTCGGCGTCCGGCGTGCCCTGCAGCTTGACCAGCTTGCCGTCCGGGTCCGCGTAGACGATCGACGGCGTACCGCGCAGGCTGAAGGCCGACATCAGGGCCTGGTTGCCCTCCAGCTTCGCCGAAAGGTCGGCGCGCAGGGCCGCCGGTTTGGCGATGCCGCCCTTGTCGAAGGCATTCTCATGCTCGGCCAGGGCCCGCGCCGTGTCCTTGCGCATCAGGATCGCCTGCGCATGCGGCTCGCTGTCTTCGTTGAGCACCGCGACCAGGACATAGCGCACCTGCACGCGACTGCCGGCGCCCAGGTAGGGCTGCATCGCCGCCCGCAGCCGGTGGCAATACGGGCATTCGGTATCGATGAAGACATAGACGATACGGTCGGGCTTGAGCGAGCCCTCGGTGATGTAGGTGCTATCGGCCAGCGCTTTCGCATCGGGCTGCGCGGCCGGTGCGGCCACCGCGAACAGTGCGCCAAAAACCAGCATCGCCAAAAGAATCCATCGCTTCACGTTCCATCTCCATAGGGATGCGGCATCGAGCCGCTGTCCCTACCGGACCGTGGAAGCGAAGGATTCCTTTCAGCGCGCGAAGCGATCCGTGGCCTGCACCAGCTCACTGGTGATACCCGGCTCGAAGGCCGAGTGACCGGCATCCTGGACGATACGCAGGTCGGCCTCGGGGAAGGCCCGGTGCAGGTCCCATGCGCTGCGCACCGGACAGACCACGTCATAACGGCCCTGCACGATCACGGTGGGGATATGGCGGATCCGCTCGACATCGCGCAGTAGCTGGCCGTCGACCTCGAAGAAGCCCGCATTGACGAAGTAATGGCATTCGATACGGGCGAAGGCCAGGGCAAATTCGTCCTCGCCGCTGGAGGCGATATGCGAGGTGTCCTGGTGCAGGTAACTGGTCGCGCCCTCCCATACCGACCACGCGCGCGCGGCCGCGGTGCGTATGGCTGGGTCGGTATGCGTCAGGCGTCGGTGATAGGCGCTGATCAGGTCACCGTGCTCGGCCTGCGGAATGGCCGCCAGGTAGGTTTCCCAGGCGTCCGGATACAGTGCGTCGCAACCCTTCTGGTAGAACCATTCCAGTTCCCAGCGACGCAGCATGAAGATGCCGCGCAGGACCAGTTCGGTGACGGCCTCCGGATGCGTCTGCGCATAGGCCAGGGCCAGGGTCGATCCCCACGAGCCGCCGAACACCTGCCAGCGATCGATACCGAGGTGCTGGCGAACACGCTCGATATCGGCGACCAGGTCCCAGGTCGTGTTATCGGTCAGTTCCGCATGCGGCGTCGAACGGCCACAGCCGCGCTGGTCGAACAGCACGATGCGATAAACCGCCGGGTCGAAAAAGCGCCGGCATTTCGGATTGGTGCCGCCACCGGGACCGCCGTGGAGGAAAACCACCGGCTTGCCGTTCGGGTTGCCGCTCTGCTCGTAATACAACGTATGCAACTCGGAAACCTTGAGCATGCCGCTGGCGAACGGCTCGATCTCGGGGTAAAGCTGGCGCGACACCTGCGGCATGACGGGGCTCTCTGATGGACCAGCTCCAAAGGCTAACATGCGTCCCCGGATTGTAGGAGCGCCGCGGGACTGCCCCCACCTTGTGGGAGCGAACCTGTTCGCGAGTCCTTTGAGGCCGTGACTCTCGGTCGCCCGCTCTGGACAGTCAAAGCTCCAAAGGACTCGCGAACAGGGTTCGCTCCCACAACAGACTTTGCTGCCCCTACGGGGCGCTACAACAGCTTGCCCGGATTCATGATCCCAGCCGGATCCAGCACGGCCTTGATCCCACGCATCAGCGCAATCTCCGCTTCGCTGCGCGCGTTGCCGAGATACGGCTTCTTGACCAGCCCGATGCCGTGCTCGGCGGAGATGCTGCCACCATGCCGCTGCAAGGTATCGCACAGCAGTTCGGTCACGTGTTCGCACTGTGCAACAAAGGCGTCGTTGTCCATATCCGCGGGCTTGAGCACATTGATATGCAAATTGCCGTCGCCGATATGGCCAAACCAGACCACATCGAAGTGCGGATACTCGCGCGTCAGCAGCGTCTGCATCTCATGCATGAACGCCGGTACCGCGCCGATTCGCACCGACACATCGTTCTTGTACGGACGGTGCGCCGCCAGGCTTTCGGTAATACCCTCGCGCAGGCGCCAGAGCGACTTCGCCTGCGCGTCGCTGGCCGCGATCACGCCGTCGCTGACCCAGCCCTGGTTGACGCAGGTTTCGAACACCGCCAGCGCGGCATCCTCGGCAGCATCGAACTCGGTCACCACGTAATACGGCGAATCCTCGGCGAAGGGCTTCTGCCCCCCGTGCGCCAGCACATGATGCAACGCCCGGTCGGTAAAGAATTCGAACGCCCCAAGGGTCAGCTTCGCGCGCGCCTCGCCAAACACGCGCATCAGCGCATCCATGGCCGGTACCGCCAGCAACATCACCTGCGACGCCGGTGGCGGCGAAGTCAGTGCCAGGGTGGCCTCGACGACCAGGCCGAGCGTGCCCTCCGAACCGATCATCAGGTGACGCAGGTCGTAACCCGAGGCGTTCTTGATCAGCCCCCGGTTGAGATCGAGCAGCTCGCCGGTACCGGTGACTACCTTCAGCCCCGCGATCCACTGCCGCGTATTGCCGTAGCGGATCACCCGGATGCCACCGGCATTGGTGGCGACATTGCCGCCGATCTGGCAGGAGCCTCGCGCGGCGAAGTCCACTGGGTAGATCAACCCATGCTCGCACGCCGCGCCATGCACCACTTCCAGCGCGATACCGGGCTCGACGGTCAGGGTGCGATCGACCGGATCGAAACCAAGTACACGGTTCATCCGCTCGAAACTGACGACCAGCTCGCCCGCGGCAGCCACGGCACCGCCGGAAAGGCCGGTCCGCCCGCCCGAGGGGACCAGGGCCACCTTGTGCCCGACCGCCCAGCGAACGATGGCCTGGACCTCCTCGATGCTCGTCGGAAATGCGATGGCCAGCGGTGCCGGCGTCCAGCGCCGCGTCCAGTCGCGACCGTAGTGTTCCAGGTCGCCCGCATCGGTGGCGAGTTTCAGCCCAGGTAGCTGGCGGGCAAGGTCGGCGAGGCGCGGATCGTTCATGGAAGCTCCGGAAGCAAGATCCCGAGGGTGCCAGCGCGCGTCGTTCGCGTCCACTGTTGCACCGCCGCAAATCTGGCATAGTGCCAGCCAAGGCCCCATGGAATGCTTCAATGAAGAAGACCTCGTACCCAAAACAGGACATCAAGGTGCTGCTGCTCGAAGGCGTCAGCCGCAGCGCGCTGGACACCTTCCGCGCGGCCGGTTATTCGCACATCGACTACCACGAAAAATCCTTGC
Source organism: Luteibacter sp. (assembly GCA_036009745.1). Classification (GTDB taxonomy): domain Bacteria; phylum Pseudomonadota; class Gammaproteobacteria; order Xanthomonadales; family Rhodanobacteraceae; genus Luteibacter. Next base: position 46,860 of record DASYLE010000154.1, read on the forward strand.
CGGACGAAGCGCTGAAACGGGCCATTGCCGACGCGCATATCGTCGGCATCCGCTCGCGCACCCATCTCAGTGCCGACGTGCTCGCCGAGGCCCGCCGCCTGATCGCGATCGGCTGCTTCTGCATCGGCACCAACCAGGTCGATGTCGAGAGCGCCGAGAAGTTCGGTGTTCCCGTATTCAATGCGCCCTACTCCAATACCCGCAGCGTTGCCGAACTGGTCATCGCCGAAGCCATCCTGCTGATCCGCCGCATCCCGCAGAAGAACGCCGAATGCCATCGCGGCGGCTGGTCGAAATCCGCCGCCGGCAGTTTCGAAGTGCGCGACAAGGTGCTCGGCATCGTCGGCTATGGCCATATCGGCACCCAGGTCGGCGTACTCGCCGAAGGCCTGGGCATGCGCGTGATCTTCCATGACATCGAGCCGAAACTGTCCCTGGGCAATGCACGCGCTGCCGCCAGCCTGGACGACCTGCTCAAGCGTGCCGACGTGGTCACCCTGCATGTACCCGAAACACCGCAGACGAAGATGATGATCGGCGCCGACGAACTGGCCCGCATGCGTCCGGGCTCGATGCTGATCAACGCCTCGCGCGGCACGGTCGTCGATATCGATGCACTCGCCGAGAGCCTGCGTGCCGCCCACCTGTCCGGCGCCGCCGTCGACGTCTTCCCGGTCGAACCCACCGGCAACGACGATCCCTTCGTCTCGCCCCTGGTCGGCATGGACAACGTGATCCTCACCCCGCACATCGGCGGCAGCACGCTCGAGGCGCAGGACAATATCGGTATCGAGGTCGCATCCAAGCTGGTCCGCTATAGCGACAACGGCAGCACCCTGTCAGCCGTCAACTTCCCCGAAGTCTCCCTCCCCGGCCACCCACAAAGCCGCCGCCTGCTGCACATCCACCGCAACGTCCCCGGCATCCTCTCGCGCATCAACGACGTCTTCTCCCGCGCCCAGGTCAACATCGACGGCCAGTACCTGCAAACCTCGCCTCAGGTCGGCTACGTCGTCATCGATGTATCGACGACTGAGGAACATGCGGCTGCGTTGAAGGATGAACTGGCGGCGATCCCCGATACCTTACGGGCACGCGTGCTGTACTGACCGATATCGCGTAATCGCCCGCCGACTCGAAAATCATCGACGCCCTGCCTTTACAGCGG